>DATDUY010000166.1:0-10912 GCA_035290165.1 Sulfuricurvum sp.
CCATTTTCAAAATATTTGGATACCTGTTCAAGAATGTGATCCGCCCGAGCTACCCGCTTGGAATACTCACCCATTCGATAAATTCCATCATAATATTGACGCAAAGCTTCCAGTGCCAATCCTCCGACTATCCCCATAATAACGATGACGAACAGTAACTCTATCATGGTAAAAGCTTTACGATTGTTACTAGGCTTCATTCGGAGAACTTCCCAACGTTAGATTTAAAAAAAGTCAATGTCATATCGACATCAGGGTCAGCCGCTTTATTAGTTCGAACGATAATACGTTTCAAATGCGTAACTCCTCCTGCTGGGTTCGGATTCATATTAGCAGATGAACCGAGCGTCCAATTCGCCGTAGCTACCCCACCTACAATATTCGTCATCGTGGCAGCTACATAACTTACATTGTAGCTAATCGGAATTTGATAAACTGCTACAAGATCCGACCTTGTTACGGTTATATTATATGGATTGTTATGCAGTTGTTCAATCCCTTGAGTCAAATTCAAAGTACCGTTAGCCGGAACTGCCGCCATTGCAGGAGCATTAGCTGAACAGACCATACTTGAATCAGGATTTGCACGGTATGTCCCAGTCCCTCTAAGAGGGTCGGCTGCACACGGCAAATCTCCGGCAATCTGAAGTGGACTGAAATCAGGGGCAATTGAATTTTGATCCCATCGTGCTTGAGAGACTTTCGTAATCTCACCTAACATCCGCTTTAGGATATCCTCATCAACGATCATCCCTTTGGAGACATTATCGGCTACATTCATCATAGAGGGAATGGTGATGACACTGATGGCGATAATAACAATGGCAAAAATGAGCTCGATCATCGCCATAGCTGAACGCATTTTAGAACCTCTCATCATCGTGTTGCCGGAGTGTAATCATAGGTCACTCCCGTGGGTGATGTAGCTTTATTGACTTTTTTATTTTGTTGATCTGCGGTCGTAGCGCTCCCCGCACTTCCTATATTCGGAACAACATTAATATTGAAACACGGATGATGGAGACAATCAGCTAAGTCTACTGTTCCATCTATCGTACCATCTACATTTATACCCGGATCGGCATATTCAAGTGCATTGGTACCGAACCATAACCATGGATCGGTATTGATGTGTGCTTTGCCGCTATAGGTTGGAGCAATAGCACCAAAAGTATATGTCTCCATGCCATTGACCTCAGCACTCCCCATATTGACAGTCGTTACTGTAGCATTACTGTTGTTTTGTATTCGGGTAATATTCCCATCTCCGTCATTGTTATCATTATGCAGTGCATTGATAAACCATTGCGGCGTACGGCTAGGTGCTAAGCCCGTTCCAGCTAAGATCGGGGCATTAAATACTTCATACCAAGCGTTTGCGGTAAAATCGACATTGCCGAACACCCGTACATCACGGGGAACTATACGACCATATGCATAGGTAACACTAAAGTCCATAGCTCGTTCACCCTTAGGTTCATATACAGCACTTAGATCGGCTTGCATTCGACAATCAGCCGCGTTTAAACATTTCACAGTGAGCTCTTTGAAACTTGTCTCAAAAGGGTTACGAGGTTGCGTAACATTTCGATCATAGTTGAATCGACTGATCGTATATAATGCACCGGCTGTCTCTTTGATAAAGTTTCCATCCGAAATTTCAGTCAACGGTATCAACAACGCTGTTGTATTGATATCGATAGCATTTGAATCGTATATCAAATTAGTCGGATTAACTACGGTCGAATTATAGTCCATGAAGCGAAGCTGAAATGCTATCCCCTGCGGATGAGTGAGATTATTATTACTTTCCATCTTAAAATCTAAATTTTTTGCATAACAATCGGTTACAAAATTTGTATTAACCACATTATTATATCCTGCTGCACTAATATTTCCGGTTGCCCTCATCGACATATTCATACCCTCATCATCACTCATATCAGACATATAAGCAAACCCCTCTCCTCCGGCTGTAATCGCACTAGGAAGTGTCCCTACACTAAAATTTATGCTGCTCATATCAAATTTATAAGGGAAAAAAGTTAGTAAATAATCTCGATATTTAAGACTGTTTTCCACATTATCATGTGTACTATTAATATTACATCCAACTAAATTACTTAGCTCATTCGTTGTCGTATTTAAGCTTACTACTGTCGCTTGAGTCGGAACATCTGTACTGTTTGCTAAACATTCTACCCCTGATAGAAAATGTGCCCCGGCTTGATGCACTTGTTTCAGCGGATCCCGATCCACAGCCGTCCACGTCGTATCGATAATATTGAGACGGTATTCTCCCACTTGAGCAAGGTTCCCATCTGCAGCAACCGAACCATTAATAAGATTGAAACTTTGTAATTTACTTTCCGTGTCGTTACAACCCCCTTTTGGAGTTGAAGGTTCCCAAATCAGAGTGATATTATAATCCGATCCTCCCGTTGCAAAATAGCGAGTATATCCTGGAGTGGCAGTATTGTCCATATGATTTGTTGCATTGATATCATAACGATAATCATATCCGCTACTCACACTCACACGTCCTGTATTTGGGGTAACAACTCCCGTATATCCCGACGCAAAAGGCTGAGTTACCGTAGGATTTATTTGATTCACATCTCGTAATGCGACCGTATAACTTTCCGGACGAATTGCAAAGTTATCACGGGAACATAATACCTGCGTGTTATATCCATACAAACATTCCATACAAATAGCAAGGTTATGCTGATCAATACCTGCATTACCTGCATTACCACATGCAACAGAAACAAGCGTTGTTGTTGAACCGGGATTTGATGGTATTTCGACAGGTTTAGCACAATGTTGAATATCTTGGACAAGCTGCGTAAAGTTTAAAATTTGCGTATTTTCCGGTGAAGATCCTTCAGCTGTTTGTATCAAGGAATTATTCCCGTCATTCGTCACATTAAACGTCACCCTAAACGCAGCATTTAAGGTCGTGTCTTTAAAAAAATCTTCAGGATTTGTCAATGTAGTTACACCTGAAGAAATAGTATCTGATACCATCCCAGCATCTAGTGCATCTTGTATCGTTTGTGCATTAAAATCCACTTGCGTAGTATTTTCATCAGTAGCACTATTTTTAAAATTTACCCACACCCGAGGAGTTAAAGCACTAGATGGCTCTCGACAAGCAGCATCCGTATCATGAAACTGACTCACATCGATCATCTCTACCGCTACAGCTGTCCGTACCGCTTTTGGAAGATCAAAATTCGGATCATTCGGGTCAAAAGAGGCAATTCTAAAATTTCCGGGCCGTTTTGCGACTTGTGTCGTTAAATCGTAATATTTTTTTCCCGTTGTATTGTTCACGTTTGTAGTGGCATCATAAAGCCCGGCATCAACAACACTAAAAATACCTTTTTCAATGTTATAACTAAAATTATCAGAAGAACACATCGGAAGCCCAACACCGCCAACACTAGACGTCGATGGAATCGTTAAAGTTGTTCCATCCGCTTGCGGAATCACTAAATCGTATGAAAAAGTGCCCACAATCGGGATACTGATATTTCCATCTTTTTGAGGACTCAATGTGTAATAGGTATAAGCATATTGTTTGCCTGCTATATTTCCCAATGGTATATCATTGATATAGGTGTCACCCACACTTAAAGGCCAACCCGCATCGGTTTTAGATATAGGAACAAATACATTTGGATACGTGATCGAAACACTATTGCGTTTATAGATCGCTTGTGAACTGTTTATGTCTGAAATATCTAAAATAACGTTATTTGCACTCACATCTGAGTTTTCTCGATTCTTGATGAACAAACTTACATTGATATCTTCTGTATTCGACAAATACCCACGGATATAAGGCATCATATTTCCGCTATTTTCTTCGGTAAAAGAGAGTCCGTTTTGCTCATATCCATAGTCATAACAAAATGAAGGTGTATACAAATCACTCGAAAAAGCGATAGCACCCGGAGTAGATTGGTCACCATTTCCTGATGAAAAAGTTGCCTCAAGTTTTAGTGATGTAGATGTTTGACTGTTCTTCATATAAGAAGATACGTCATATGCATCCAAATCTAACCCGGGGTAATACGAAATCGCCGCATCCACTGGAACACCAACATTGCTTACTGATCCATTGAATGGATTATTTATTGGATTTACCGTATTTGAAACAGCTTCATAAGTGTTTGCATTATTAGCATTTTGAATGTAAAACGCATCCCTTGAGATAAGCTTTTCACCGCCTGAAGCATAAAAAAGCATTTTTGCATTAACAGCCCCTGATTTTGGGGTCAAAAACCCACTTATCGGGATCTCAACACTCGATGTCTCATATCCGCTTATAGGAAGCGGAATCATTGCATCAAATCCATTAAATACATTAATATTTTTAAGTTTTGTATCAGCAGGCATAGTCTCTTGATCGTATTTATACACAACAATCAAAGACCAGTTTCCCCAAAAACCAAATTTAATCCCGTCATATTCAGCACCTGGACCCACATATAGATATGAATGCCAATCAGTTCCGCTATTGGCTTTTATATTTCCAACGGTAAATGACTGTGAAGTACCGCTCACCAAATGCGATTTTACAAGAGCCGTCACATCTTTATAACCTTGATAAAAAGACCT
The DNA here is from genome assembly GCA_035290165.1 of Sulfuricurvum sp. Lineage (GTDB taxonomy): Bacteria > Campylobacterota > Campylobacteria > Campylobacterales > Sulfurimonadaceae > Sulfuricurvum. The sequence continues at coordinate 4,630 of DATDUY010000166.1, forward strand.
AAATCCACCATCATTACCTGCGCCATCTCCCCAAAAATCATGGTACCAAAGATCATCAGCTGTAATATCTTGAGTTGTTCCATCAGGAAGACGAAAAGAGACATTTTGTCTATTTTGTACCATGGAAGAAGTTGTATAATCACCCGCATCAGGGTCAGCAATATGCCCTTGCCAATATAGTCCTGCCCATTGAATTTCACCACCATCAACATCGGTTGGCAGTGTTAATAATGATGATGCAGAGTTTAAAGTCATAGTCCCTTCATTTTTATACACTAAATTAGAATTATATAAATACCCATTATAATTGTTATTACAACCTCCTGATCCATTGTTTTGACATAAAACAGAACTGCCCGTCGAGGTAAAATCACCAAATAGTTTGAGTCCACCATTCGCAAAAACAGGAGTAAAGGGGTTTTCATGGTAAAGGGAATGACCCTTGATTGGTTTATTTGCATTTAATAAATATTTGGTATCTCCATTTGATTTGCTTCCAAGCAAATAAAGATAATATGTAGTACCAGCAGTTACATTAACCGTTGCAGATAACGTTTGCAAATCACCTATCTCACCTGATGACCACACTGCTGTCGAACAAGTGTTATCGCTGTATAAAGTAGCATACAAATTATTATTTGTATCAGGCGTATTTTGTATAGATAAATTTATTTGCCCCCCTACCGGATTTGTTATTGTATAGTAATCGGCATCATCACTTTGTACATCACCAGTATGATTATTGTATATCGAGCCAGCTGAAGCAGTCCAAGTGCCTATACTTGTCCCTGTTGGACAGACTCCCCACCCCGAAACAGCAAACATACCCATTATTCCAAAAACCGCAATAAATCGTAAAAAAAGTTTATTTATTTTCATTTCATCCTCCTTGGGATTTTAAGGCACACCAAAATAGGGCTCGGTAGAACTCATCCATACGCCCAATTTACCAAATCGATTACTATCGACCATTGTCCCTCTTTTCTAAAACATTATTAAGAAGAGACGCTATTTTTTGATTGTAGTGCTATGCAGATTAAATCGCGATTAAAATGTGTTAATAATTATTGTGCTTCTATTCATTTTCTTTTTATAAAACTTCTTGACGTTTGTTTTTTGTGTGTTATAATCGAACTTTCCTCAATATAACACTAAGGTGGGACACTTATGAATATCTCTCTCGTCGGACGGCACATCGAGCTCAGCGATGCCATTAAAGATCATCTGATGCACTCTATCGATACACTATCTAAATACCATCTCGACCTTATCAGTGTAAACGCTGTTGCCAGTTCTAATGAGCGTAAAAAAGGGGTAACGATCGAGTTTACAATCAATGTTGCCGGAAAAAATACTATTGTTATCACTCAACGTGACGATGATCTCTATGCCGCCATCGATATCGCGATCGACCGTGCCCAAAAAGCACTTCGCCGTCTTCATGATCGTATTTCAGATCACAAAAATGAAGGGCTGAATGAAGCAAAACAAGCAGCTTCTCACACTATCGATTTGCACGCTGCCAATGAAGCAATGGAAGATGAGATCGTTCCGACGGAATTAGTTCTCTATAAACCTCAAGAGGTCGCCGAAATAGTAGAGAAACTCAAAGAAAGTACCAAAGTATTTGAAGTATTTTATGACAATGACGGGAAAATGCGTGTCCTTTACAAACGGGCTGACGGACGTTTCGGGCTATATTAATCTTTTTGGAGGTCAAGATAATTCTTGACTTCCTTCACAATTACTTCATCTTCAGCGATATCCGCCCACCTAAATTTTTTACCGCTTTGAATACTCCCCTCTAACAAATCACCGCTGGAACGAAATTTCAGATCCAATGCCGCAATCTCAAACCCGCTGGTACAACGGCTAAACGATTCCAAACGCTCATTTTTGCCGCTTTTGTTGGTGTAGAGATAACAATATCCCTGCAACCCCGTACGACTTACCCTACCGCGCAACTGATGAAGAGTCGAGAGCCCCAAGCGCTCTGCTCCGACGATCACGACCGTAGAGAGTCGCGGGAGAGAGATCCCCACTTCGACCACCGTTGTTGCAAGGAGGATATTTCCTTTTTCGCGAAACTCAATCAACACCGCCTCTTTCTCTTTGTCTTTGCCGTGGGTGACATAGACATGCTCGAAATTCTTTTCCCAGTATCCCCGCGCTTCATCGATACTTTGGTAATCGATACTCTCACTCTGTTCTACCAGCGGATAGACAATCAAAACTTGGTGATTTTGCGCAATCTCGGTACGGATACGCTCTAATAATTTCGGAAAATCACTTTTCACCATGATACGGGTTGTGATATTTTTCGTAAAAGGGGTTTGGACGATCAAACTCACATCAATATGTGCTGAATCGATCATCGCCTGTGTTCGAGGGATCGGGGTGGCGGAAAACTGCAGATAATGAGGCGAGGTGTCGTTATCGGTCAGTTTTGTAAGGCTATGGCGTTGAGCGGTACCGAAACGGTGCTGTTCGTCCACCATAACCAAACCCGCTTCTGGAAGTGGACGGTGCAATAGAGCATGAGTTCCAATGATAAAATCGTACTCTTCCAAGGAACCTTTTTTTGTTGCATTGGTAACAAGGGCTATTTTGAGACGGGGGAGGAATTTTTGGGCTTCTTCATACAGTTGTGCGGCAAGGATCGTTGTCGGTGCCATCAAAATGGAGCGGTGCGGCTGCATTAGCACCACCGAGGCTAAAATGACCATTGTTTTCCCCGATCCGACATCCCCGACGATCATCCGCCGCGAAGCATACTCGCCTCTAAGATCGTTTTCTATCGCATGTATCGCATTTTTTTGATCCTGTGTCAGTTCAAATGGGAGTGTTTTTATCCATTTATTCACATCCCCTGATGCACGGTAGGAAGTTGTATGGAAACGGCGTTTGAGACGAAGACGGCGCATATATTCATAAAGTTCGCCGAATTTGAGGGCATGAAGCTGTTGCTCACTTAAGGGTTTTGCTATATCAGGAAAATGGAGTGTGTAGAGTTCACGGGCTATTTTTTCAGGGAGTCCGTCAGTCATAAGATTTTCTACGGTGATATTTTTTTCTATTAAGCGTCGCATCACATCGACGCGAAGAGGTGTTTTATAGATGGGGACGATTGTCCCCACCGTAGTGATTTTCACCGGATGGACTATCGTCCACTTTCCTAGTTCCCACTGCGCTTTACCGCTAAAGAAAGCGCGTTCGCCTTTGGCAAATTGATGGATCATATAGGGTTTAGGATGAAAGATTACCCCTTCGATCACAGACTCAAGATTATGCGCAAAAAAAGTAATTTTGAGGGTTTTAGGGGTGCGTACGACGTGCTCTACCGTTGCATCGATAACACAGGCGGAGTTATGCAGTAGTTCGCGGCTGAGGCGGCGATCTTCGAACGAAGAGGGAGCGATAAGAGAGAGGGCAGTAATGCTGCTGACCCCTAAACGGTGAAACTTTTCACCCTCCTCACTTGGTAACGATAGCATAACTAAGATCGCGGATTTCGCCGTGGCGTTTGATAAAATCGTTTACTTCCTCTAAAGTGAGCGTACGAATAAGTTCAAGTTCCTGAACACTTGAGCCGAGCGGCTTACCGCTGTAATATTCGCTAAATGTTCGACCCAAACGCTGAGAGAGGGTTTCAACACGAAGCGGCTCTGAACCGAGCAAAAATTTACGGGCTTGATCGAGTTCACCCTGAGTTACCCCCTCGCGGACAAAGGTATCGATCACTTCGACCACCGTTTTTTTCGCTTCCTCACCGGACTCTAATTTTGTTTGGAGATAACCGCTGAAATACGTATTGGTTTTGGCGACAGAGAGACGGGAATAGGCAGAGTAGGCAAGTCCCCGTTTGACCCGAATCTCTTCCATCAAGCGGCTTCCGAATCCGCTGCTTCCTAAGATAAACATAGCAACACGAGCTTTATAAAACTCCGGATCACCTTCATTCATGGCATATGGGGCACCAAAATAAAGATAGGCCTGCTCTGTCTGAGGACGCTTTAGGATCGATTCTTTCGGCTCTTTACGCGGCTCGTAATGACGCTCTTTCCCCATTTTCCCTGTTTCTAACACACTTAAAAGAGATTGAACCTTGGCTTTTGCATCGATGAGAGAAATATCGCCTCCCATCACAATCAGAGCATTAGAGAGGACAAAATGATCTTTTTTAAACGTTTCAATATCGTTCAATGTAATCGCTTTAATACTCTTCTTGGTTCCGATATTGGGAACCGCCATCGGCGTCCCCTCAAACAAGACCGCTTTAAGCTCATCGGAGGCTACCGTATCGAAATCAGCCTCTTTACGGGAAATATCACTGAGTGCCATCGTTTTTACTTTTTCGAGCGATTTGGCGGTAAAGTTCGGTTCACGTAACTGCTCACCCAAAAGTGAGAGCCCTGTATTAAACTCCTCTTTTAGACTTCCGAGCTCGATGACGAACGTCTCATTTCCCGCATTGCTGCTAAGTTGAATAGCACGGGCATCGAGTGCATCGGCAAAACCGACGGAACCCCGTTTTAAAGATCCCTCATTCAACATTTTGGCACTCACACGCGCAAGTCCATAGTGTTTTCCCTCATCAATACTGCCGCTGTGGGTGAAAACGATCTGCATTGAGACGATAGGAAGACGCTTCTCCTCTTCAAAAATAAAAGGGACTTTTACCCCGTGAACTTCAATAAAATCCAATGTGCTTGCCATAAGTGCTTGCCCTAATAGTAAAATCGCTATAAAAAAACGTGTCACTCGAACTTCTCTAATATTTCGTAAGCGGTATTACGAATCGCCGGAGTTTCACCGATGTCGCGGATCAGATGAACCATTTCATCTTTTGCCATCCTCCAGCCTGCCCCCGCACTGCGGACGACGTTCTCTTCCATCATCGTCGAACCCAAATCGTTTGCTCCGAAAAGCAATGCCATCTGACCGATGTAAGGCCCCTGTGTTACCCATGAGCTTTGGATATTGGGGAAATTATCCAAGAAAAGACGTGCTACCGCTAAAAGACGGAGATAACGGTTGCTTGATTGTTTCTCAATTTCGGGATGCTCAATCATCAACTGGGTATTCTGCCCCTGAAACGACCACATGATAAAAGCTCTGAATCCGTGCGTTTCGTCCTGAAGATCACGGATCAGATTCCAATGCTCGATGATCTCCTCATCGGTCTCTACCGTCCCGTACATCATCGTTGCCGTTGACATAATACCGAGCTTGTGGGCTTGACGGTGAACATCTACCCACTCTAACGAATCCATTTTTTTAGGGGCGATAATATCGCGTACACGGTCACTTAAAATCTCGGCACCCGCACCGGGAATCGATGCCAACCCTTTGGCATGAAGCCGTGAAAGACACTCTTGGATCGTGATATGAGATACTTTAGCGATAAAATCGAGTTCAATTGACGAAAAACCGTGGATCGTAATCGTCGGATACTTGGTATGGATGTGTTCCACCAAATCTTCATACCACTCGATTTTGAGTTTCGGGTGGACTCCCCCTTGGAACAAAATCTGGGTTCCGCCGATTTCGAGAAGTTCGTCGATCTTTTGGTCGATCTCTTCAAAGGTGAGGACGTAGGCATCTTCGTCTTTGCCGTGACGGTAGAAAGCGCAGAACTTGCAATCAACCCAACAGACATTGGTGTAGTTAATATTGCGGTCTACGACAAATGTTGTTACTCCATCGGGGTGAAGCTCTTTTTTACGTGCCGTCGCCATGCGACCTAACTCTTTGAGATCAGCGTGGCGAATTAGCTCTAATGCTTGTTCTTTACTAAGGCGCATCGTGATTTATTTGTCTCGTGAAATCGCGTCAAGTACGCCGTTGATAAACTTCGGTGACTGCTCACTTCCAAACGCTTTAGCAACTTCGATCGCTTCGTTGATAATAACGGCAGAATCGAGTTCACCGTACATGATCTCATATCCGCCCAAGCGGAGTGTTGCACGCTCAATGGAACCCAAGCGGTCAAAATCCCAATCTTTGAGGTGTTTAACGATGGCTTCGTCTACCTCTGCCAGATGATCCGTGACCCCTTTGAATAAATCAAGGGCGAAATCACGCTGTTTGTTACGGATCTTTTTCTCTTCGAGAATCTCATCACTAAAATCAGAGATGGTCTGATTTCCTAAATCGTATGCGTACAATAAACTCACAACCGCCATGCGGGCTTGATGACGTGTCGCCATTATGCGCCGATCTCAGCGTACAGATCAAGCATCTCGATAACAACGGTCATCGCTTCAAACCCTTTGTTCCCTGC
>DATDUY010000167.1:0-4103 GCA_035290165.1 Sulfuricurvum sp.
TACGGCCGCAGTGTGGGCACATTGTGATCTCTTCGCCTTTGATAACATCAGAGTAAACTTTGTCGCTGATAGCCATATAACAACCCATGCACGCTTGGTTGCGAACAGGAACAGCTGTTGTATTTTTTGCCCAGCGACGAATTTTTTGGTAAAACGACAACCCTTTTTGGTTCATCGCACCTACCAATGTCTCTTTGCGGGAAAAAACTTCTTTGCGCTCTTCATCGATACGTGCCAATTTGACATCAACATCAGCTTTAACCGTTGAAAGAGTCCCTTCGATATCAGCAGCTTTCGCCTCAAGCTCATCGATTTTGCCTTGTTTGTGATCGATCAATTTTTCCAAACGTTCAATCTCTTCATTTGCAAAGCTTACTTGCTCTTTTGCGATCTCTTCTTCAAGTTGAAGTGATTTCATTTCGCGTTCGGTTTTAACTTCACCGCTTTTACGGCTATTTTCTTCAAGTTTTGCTGAGAGTTCTGCAAGGTGAAGCTCATTTTTGTGCTTTTTGAGCTGTTCGTCTTTAATCTCTTGTTTAAGAGCATTGATTTCACTGATGATACTGTTTTTAGTCGCTAGAAGTGCATCATACTGAAGATTAGCTTCTTCGATTTGCGGTTCAAACGCATCGATCTCTTTGTCAACATGAGAGAGTTCGATTAATTGCTCAAGGTGTTTGTTCATACGGTTCCTTTTGGAGTTACACGATTACCTAATTTTAGCTCAAAGATAGGTGAAGGGGTTCTTAGATGGTGAAATTATAACACTCAATCCTAATTTTTCCAAATACCCCCCTAGAACCTCGCCAAAATAGCGTTCGCTTTCATAGTGTCCGATGTCAATCATCGACAAACCGAGCGCCTTTGCCTCCATTGCATCATGATATTTGATATCGCCGGTCAAGAAACACTCCGCTTCTATGTTTCGCATTAGCGATGCACCCGAACCGGTCACTAATGCGCAAGTTCGGATATACGCATGGCATTTCACCCCTCGCGTATGAGGCAGCCCTAATGCCGTTTTAATCTTGGCGGCAAATGTTTCATACGCTTCATTTACCCCTAAGTATGCCACAAACCCCTCTTTGGCGATAATGGGGTAACCCAAAACCTCCGTTGCTACATAATCATTGAGGTGGGTTTGGTCAAAGTTGGTGTGCATCGCGATATTGGTGATATTTTTACGAATCATAGGAGCCAGAATCTTTGCGGGATATTGGTTGAATTGAAGCTGTTTAAGCCCGCCGAAAATGATCGGATGGTGGGTAATCAAAAGGGCATTTTCAGGGATGGATTCGATCAACTCCTCATCTATGTCGATACTGAGTACTACATGCTCAATCTCTTGGGCAAAATCGCCGACCAATAGACCGGAATTGTCCCATCCTTCCTGTATCACAAAAGGGGAGAGTTCATCGAGGTAGGTATAAATCTCTCTCACTGTCATTTTTCATAACTCCTTTTATGCCGCTTGAGTCGAACATGAACCGCCTGTGAACCCGACAGGGGATCGGAAAATTTAAATTCAAATTCACCTAAACTCTCGATCAAATCAAGAAGCTTCTTATAACCGTAGCTGCGCGGATCAAACTCGGGAGATTTGTTAATCAAATTTTGTCCGATAGAACCCATATATGACCATCCCGCTTCATTGGTCGTGTCTTCAACCGCATTGCGTACCAGTGCCAGCAGAGCTTTGTTGTCCGATTTGACTTTCGCAGTGATCGGTTCTTTATGATTAGCGTCGCGGCGAAGATTTTCGGTATAAATAAATTTATCGCATACACCGATAAATGCTTTGGGAGTTTTTTGTTCTCCAAACCCGTACACTTTTATCCCCGATTCACGGATACGGCTGGCAAGTCGGGTAAAGTCACTGTCACTGGAGACGATACAAAAGCCGTCAAAGTTTTTTGTATAGAGGAGATCCATCGCATCGATAATCATCGCACTGTCAGTCGCATTTTTCCCCGTCGTGTAGGCAAACTGCTGCATCGGATGGAGACCGTGTTCCAAAAGGGCATTTTTCCACCCCTTGAGTTTCGTATCGGTCCAATCACCGTAAATCCGTTTAACACTGGCGATACCGTGCGCGGCAATCTCGTCCATAAGCCCTGCAATAATGGAGGGCTGAGAGTTGTCTGCGTCGATCAAGACGGCAAGGCGTGCTTGGTCATCAATCATTGTGCGCTCCCCAAGGAGAGAAGAGCTTCACGCGCTTGTGTGAAGTCGCTTTGAAGTTCCAAAGAGCGTTTATACATCACCCTAGCCTCTTCTATTTCCCCCATATCGACCAAAAGATTGCCGTAATTATAAAACGTCTGTGCATAGGTATCATCAATTTCCAGTGCCTTGCGGTAATGGTCTTGGGATCGTTCATACGCATTTTCGGCACGGTAAAGCGAAGCGATCGCATTATGGGTAAGATCATCGTTCTCATCCAGCTCCAACGATTGTTCATACAGTTCTATCGCTTTAAGACGATCACCCGTTTTTGCGGTGATAAAGGCCAGTTTATTTAAAATCTCGGGGTTTGCAGGATCAAGGCTTAAAGCCTCTTCGAGGAATCCTCGTGCACTCTCTACCTCCCCTTTTTCATATGCGTTGTCGGCTTCTTCAACCAAATCAGAAGCAGAGCGTTTCGTCGCAGGCGGTTCACTCTCCGGCGCTTTGGAATCCTCCAGCGTTTGGACATGCCGGTAGATTTGATAGGCAAAAAAAAGTGTTGCGGCAAACATTAAAATTTGAAAAGTGCTCATTAGTGTTCCTTTTGAAACCTAAGTATAATATAATCACGTTAACTTAAAACCAAAATCGGTAGAAACTATGCCTAATAACTATAAAGATCCAGCACTTTACATCAACCGTGAGCTCTCATGGCTCCAATTCAATACCCGTGTTTTGCAACAGGCACAGGATGAATCATTACCGCTTCTCGAACGTCTAAAATTTTTGGCCATTTACGGAACCAATTTGGATGAATTTTATATGATTCGTGTGGCGGGATTGAAAAAGCTTTTCAGTGCAGGGGTCAATGTCTCCGGAGCGGATCGTTTTACCCCCCTCCACCAGCTGCGTGAGATTCGTACCTATCTCCATAAAGAACAGAGGGTTGTCGAAGCATGTTTACTCGGTATTATGGAGAAACTTGAAAAAGAGGGGATCTTTTTTAAATCGTACAAAGAGTTAACACCTCAGCAGCGCCACTATCTCGATGCCTATTTCAAAGAAAATATCTATCCGGTTATTGTCCCTATCGCGATCGATGCCACCCACCCTTTCCCTCACCTCAACAATCTCGGTTTCGGACAGATCATCAAACTCCGAGATAAAGATGAACCGAGTGTTGAACGGTACGGACTTATCCGTATTCCGCGAGTACTTCCGCGATTTGTGGACATTGACAACCGTATTTATGTCCCGATCGGAAGTATCGTCTCCGAACATATCCAAGATCTTTTCCCCGGGTATGAACTGATTAAATTCTCCGCATTCCGTGTTACTCGTAATGCCGATATCGCGATTGAAGAAGAGGAAGCGGATGATTTTATGGAGATCCTCGAAGAGGGGTTAAAACTTCGTAAAAAAGGGGAAATTGTACGGCTTGAACTGAGCAACCATGCTGATGATGATCTCCTCAATTTCTTCAACCGTCATGCCAATGTTTTCAAAGACGATATTTACCGTTTCCAAACCTATCTCAACCTCGGAGCCCTCTGGCAAGTGGTCGGGAACAAAGATTTTGCCCATCTTACAACCCCAAGTTTTAAGCCCCGCAATCTCCCCCCTCTCGATTCGGATGAGGGTTTATATACCATTCTCGACAAAGAAGACCTCGTTCTTTTTCACCCGTTTGAGAGTTTTGAGCCGGTCGTTCGTCTTATCCAAACAGCGGCAAAAGATCCCGATGTTGTCTCCATCCGAATGACGCTGTACCGCTCAGGTTCAAAATCGGTCATTGTCCAGTCCTTGATCGCAGCTGCCGAATCGGGGAAACAAGTGACGGTTATGGTGGAACTGCGGGCGCGCTTTGACGAAGAGAACAACCTCCAATGGGCAAAAGCACTGGAGAGTGCGGGAGCGCATGTTATCTACGGAATTAC
>DATDUY010000168.1:0-4466 GCA_035290165.1 Sulfuricurvum sp.
CGACACCGAGCGCCGCGATGCAGATGCTTCTCCCCGATCAAAACGAACTGTTTCAAAATATCGATGAAATCCGCTTCGGAGCTTATGGAATGATTACACAACGGCTGGAGCGCAAACGTGAACAGCTCACCTCTATGCAAGAGGCGTTTAAACGTCATGGGGTTGAACATCGTTTAGAGGTACAAAATGAGTTGATCAAAGAGCTAAAAGAGCGTTTGGATCGACAGATGGCACAGCGTTTGGAGCAAAGCAGACGTGAGATTGCTCCTTTGATAGAGCGCTTAAACCAAAGTATCGAATCAACACTGCGACAAAAGCAGTTTATGATTACTCAACTGAGCGAAGGGTTTAATGCCAACCATCCGAAAAACAAAAACAAAAGCGGATTTGCGCAAATCGCCCGTGAAGGGAAAGTGATTGATTTAGATGCGCTTAGTGTAGGGGATCGGTTTGATGCGATGAATGAGCGGAGGATTGTCCGCTCGGAAGTGGTCGAGATAGTTCCGATTTGATTTTATTGTAAAGAGACGGGCGGAAAGTACATGTGGGCGAGTGATGCCCCCTCTGCCGCAAACTGTTTGAAAAATTTATCCATCGGATCTTCTTTATTCCAGATAGGCTCTTTTACTTTACTGAGTGCTTCTACCCGTTTTTTAGCATCGTATTCAACCCCGATACTATCGATAAGCCCCACTTTTTGCGCTTGTGCGGCGGTGAAAATGTGAGCATCCGCATAATTGCTGCTGAGATTAGGATCGAGTTTTCGAGCACGTGCGACATCGGTAACGAACATGGCATAGGTTCCGCTTATCACTTTGTCGAGTTCGGCACGTTCAACATCGCTCCATTTGCGATCAAAGGTTCCCACCTGTTTGTAGGTTCCGGCATGGACGGTTTGAGTTTTTACCCCTACTTTTTCCATCAGTTCGGAAATATCTGCCCCTTGCATAATGACACCGATGGAACCGATCATACTTCCGGGATTGGCGATGATCTCATTACCCCAGATAGCGGAGTAGTATCCGCCGCTTGCCATAATCCCTGCCGCATAGACTACGGTCGGTTTAGTCTCACTAAGGCGCTTGATGGCATAAGCGATTTCAACCGAGGGGGCGACGGCTCCGCCGGGAGAATCGATACTGAACAATACCCCTTTGACATCCTCATTTTCACGTGCTTTATCGAGCTGTTCGACAATCGTTGTCGCATCCAAAATGGGTCCCGTAAGGGTGATTTTTTGGAGATTATGGGGCGTTATCCCCTCATCTGCGGAGGGGATAATGAGCCATAGGACAAATAAAACTAAAACGGTCGCTTTAAAATGCCCTTGGATAAATCGCAGACCCGTTGCGAGACACGAGCCGATTTTTTTGACAATTTCCATCATTGTATTTTCTCCCCTTGGATATAGACCGATTCGATAACGCGAGGCTGATTGATGAGATGAATCGGTAATTGTTCATTGATAGGATAGTTTATCCGTATAACAAGAAAATCAGCATCGTAATCAGACATGATTTTACCACAATTGAGACGCAATGCTTCTGCCGCATTTACAGTGACGCTTTGCCATAGGGTGTATGCCAAGGTAAGAAGATCATCGTGTGGATGGACGAAGAGGGCTATTTTCATCTCTTCGAACAGATCAAGGGTATAGTTGGAGCTTAGACCGTCGGTTCCGCAGACAAAGCGGATGTTTTGATCGGATAGAGATTTCAAAGCAAGTACGCCGTTTCCGAGGAGACGGTTGGAGATAGGGCAATGGATGATCGTGTGGCTTCCCTCGGCAATGGCTGACAACTCTTTATCTGTGGCTTGAACCGCATGGGTAAAGAGGGTAGGGACTTCGCAGAAATAACTCAAAAACTCTTCGGCGGTATTGGCGGCTTGGGTCTGTTTTAAAAAGTTTTCAAAGAAAGGGCGTAACGGCCCGTTATTCGTATCAAGCCATTCGCGCTCAGCTGGGCTTTCCATGAAATGGGCGGTAACCCGTAACTCTTTTTCTCGGGCATATTTGAGCGCTTTTTGGATCAAAATACGGTGGACGGAGTAGGGGGAGTGGATGGCAACGGAGGGATAAAAACCGTCGCGTTTGAGTTCTTGTGAAGCAAATAGACGCTCTTGAAAGTTGCCATAAAGGGCGTCGGCCATCATAGGATCGGAGCCGATGAGCTCGTTGAAAAAGACGACTTTTTGAGGGGCTTTAAAACACGGTTCCAAGTCAAAACCATACGAACTGACTGCACCGAATGCCGTGATACCGTTGGAGAGCATCATCTCGATAGCTTTGGATGTACATTCATCATCACACTCGTTGATTAGCTCATCACGCGCGGCGATAACGCTGGAGAGCCATGGCATAAACTCTCCGTACTTTAGGGTGGAGCGGTTCGCGCTGAACTCCAAATGGACGTGAGAGTTGATGAGGCCGGGAACAAGAATTGATCCCTCACCTAACTCAATGCACTGTTCACCATAACGAGTACGGAGATCATCGTTCGGGGAAACTTCGATAATGGTTTGCTGATACACGATACCGTGATCACGGAGAATCGTTCCGTCGGAAAAAATTGCGTCGGCTAATAGTATTTTCATGGTTGGCTCGTTTTGGTTAGTTTATTTTTTTGCATTGTGTTCCCATACTGTTGACTGGTCTTTATTTATTCCTGTAATCTCGTAAGCAATATTTTCTTTTTTAATTCGATATATTTTAGAACATTTTAATTGGTTTGATTCGCATCGTTCGTTTTTACGTTGAATATCATCTGAAATGTTAATATCCACTTGCTGAGTCAAATTTTTATCAGTCCATACCAATAGGTTGTTTTTGTCGGTTTGATACCAATAGCTTGTTCCGTTAATATCTATTTGTTCGACTCTTATCGTTGTATTCTCATCTTTTTTGACGTCAATATATGTCTTTTGAGTTTCTTGCAGGATATATTCATCGCCCATACTGCTTAGGATAAAAAAAGTATTTGATGACTCATTATTATCATTAAGTTTAAATGGGATCGATTCCTTTATAAACTCATTTTTAAAATGTAGTTCAGAATTATAATAGCCGAGTTGAAGAAGTTTAAAAGGGCTAACTATGAAAGGATTTGAAATTTTTGCAGTTGTAAAAGTGATTGACAAAATAACCAAGGTACTGCTGACAATAAATAAGTTTATTTGCCAGGTTAATTTTTTTTCAGCAATAATAAGCAAATTACATACAGCAAAAAATATAATAGATAAAATTAGGAATAATGCTTGTAGCAAACCATGAAGAATGACGGTATCGATTGCGTAACCAATCAAAAAAACGATAGGAGAAAAAAATATTAATGGTACTCCAATATCAGCTATTCGTTCAAAGCCTTCTCTTGATTTATTGGTCAGTGAATAAGCGTAAAACAATGGTGCAATAAAAAAAAGAAGTGTTAATACTATATTCCATGAGATTTGGGGAGATTCACATAATGCTAACAGTGATAAAACAAAAGCACTGATAAGAATAAATATAGGGTAATAAAGAGCAATGCTTTTAACGGAATAAGTGTGATAGTATGAAGAATATCTAATCATAAATGATGATGCAAATGTAATGGCTACCAATAAAACGGCAATAATAAAAGACCATGCAGAAATAGCGATAAGATAAATCGTAATATCTCCAAGATTTCCAAGTGACGGCAAAGCATTAACATAGAATGAAAAGAATGCCCAACTAATAAATGCTCCGATAGCAATGCTAAGTTTAAATACTATGGCTGACCATGAATGAAGTAAATCTATTTTATTGTCGGATTGTTGTACGGTTTTTATGCGATACCAAGGTGTTTTTATTGTAGTAAGTCTTTTCATAATATATTTTTCGATTGTAAATATTGTTTTAAATATTCGAATGAATTTTTGGCATTTTCATCTTTTAGATTTTTTGCAAAATTTGTAATGGCGGTTCTAATATTTTGATAAGTTCCACCAGATTCGAGATAATATTTTACAACACGAACATAGAGTTCTGTATCGTTTTGAAAGTTTGTATCCGTATTAATCCAAGAAGTACAATCAGGTTCAATTTCTGTTAGAGTTCCTTTAGATTTTAGATAAGCTTTCATGACACCTCCGTAAAAATTTGTATTATTTATATTATTATTTAATTTTATCCAAGAAATACAAGCAGGTTCTATTTCTTTTACAGAGCCTTCACATTGTAAGTAACTTTTTATTACGCCACCACAATAATTTTGAGGTGAGTACATATTAATCCATTTAATTATTGAATTTTCAATGGAGTTTAGTTCGCCACCATTACGACGATTAAGAAAGGATTGAATTATATGATTGGCATTTTCTTGATCGTAATTAGTATTTATCCATTGCACTACAGCATTTTTAATAGGTGTCAATTCGCCATTATTTGCGAAATAAGGTTGAATAACATAGCTTGCATTTTTATGTGTAGGATATTTATTAATCCA
>DATDUY010000169.1:0-3168 GCA_035290165.1 Sulfuricurvum sp.
ATTGATAGCCCTCTTCCGTTCGTTTGATCAAAATATTTCCGGGGGAGTAATCCAAATGCCATACCCCTTTTTGGTGTAAATCGTAGGTATAGGCGGCAAAAGCGGTGAAAATAGATTCACGATCTTTGAGGGGTTCGAGGAGGGGGGAGCGGATCGTAAAATCGTAGTCGAAAAATTCGCTGATAAAATAGCTGTCCGCCAACAGTTCTGATTCAAAAAATTCGATGAGGGCAATCGGCTCTGGAGTTGAAACACCAAGTTTCTCCAAACGCAATGCATTGTGATACGATTTATAGGCTTTACTTTTGCGAAAAAACGTATAAACGATGCGGTTGAACAAATGGGGGACTTTGAATGATTTAACGACCGTTTTTACGCCAGATAATTCAATGATTTTGAGTTCATTACGTGCTTTATGGATGCTATGTTCATCCTTCAAAAAAATGGATCGGATGTTCTTAAATGTCTCTTGTATATAGCCATATTGAGGCGGAAAATCGCATTTAAAATTCATACTGACCTTTGAGTAAGTGAGGGTGTGGTATGATACTTTATTATTCCTGAAACACTTCAAGAGGATGTGAATGTTTAGCGTCATCATGTACCATCATATTAACAGTGATGATCTCCCACTTTCCAATAGTGACACAATGATGGGCGCACATTTAGCCTATATTTCCGAGCATTTTACGACACTGTTTCCAGGAGATCCGATCACTTCGGATTCAATTTGCTTGACATTCGATGATGCCTACTACGATTTTTACCATTACGTTTTTCCGCTGCTTAAAAAATACAACCTTAAAGCGCTTCTCGCGGTTCCCTCAGCCTATATTTTAGAGGATACCGATATCCCCCCAGAACGGCGGTTATCTCTTAAGCATCACGAAATATACAAAGCGGATAATTACAAAACATATGCGCCTTTTTGTACCTATATGGAATTGCGAGAGATGATACAGAGTGGTCATGTCGTAGTAGCTTCTCATTCGATGAATCATCTGAATCTGAGCGAAAAGGGTGCAGACTTGGAAAATGAAATTTTTAGCTCAAAAGTAGCTCTCGAAGAAAATCTCGGGGTTAGGGTGGAGTCTTTTGTTCTCCCTTATGGAAAATATAACAATGCGGTGGTAGCATTGGCACATGACCATTATCCGTATGTATTTCGAATCGGAAATGCCTTTAATTCCTCATGGGAAGGAATAGGGGGATTGCTTTACCGGATCAAGGGTGATGCTCTCTCAACCCCTGATTCGCTGTTCAGACCGCTAAAGCAGGCCGGGTTTTGGTTTAAAACGATTGTTAAGATGGTGAAGGGATCGTGATGAATGTTTCGGCGGTAATGATTGTAAAAAACGGTGCCCGAACGATACAAAGATCGCTGGAGAGCCTGAAACAGTTTGATGACGTTATCGTATACGATAATGGTTCGACGGACGGTACGCAAGCCATCGCGGCACAATATCCAAACGTCCGATTGATTGAGGGTGAATTTGACGGGTTCGGACCAACTAAAAACCGTGCTGCCTCCTATGCGGTTCATGATTGGGTACTTATTATCGACAGTGATGAAGTCGTCGATGAAGAGTTATTACTGGCCCTTCAATCTGAATCGCTTGATCCAGAAACTATTTATATTGTCAATTTTCTCGCCTATTATAAAGAAATTCTGATCCGGTACTGTGGGTGGAACAACCAAAAAATTCGCCGTTTATATAATAAAACTGTTACCCGTTTCAATGATAACTTCGTTCACGAAAATATTATTGACGAGGGAATGAAAAAACTCCCTATTGCCGGCAATATGAAGCACTACAGCTACATGAGTATAACCGATTTTATCATTAAAGTCGATCGCTACTCAACCCTTTTTGCGACCGATAATGTTGGCAGAATAAAATCATCTCCGACTAAAGCATTTTTTAATGCACTTTATTCTTTCTTTCGCACGTATATTCTCAAACGGGGCTTTTTGGATGGTTATGCAGGTCTTGTCATTTCTTTTTCACACATGGCAACTAATTTTTATAAATATATAAAACTTTACGATATGAATAAGCAAATCAAATGAAAATATTAAATTTAGCGTGGATTCGAGTAAGTACCATTTCGAGTGGAAGAAATATCAGATGTCTATTTCCGTTGTTATAATCGTTAAAAACGGTGGAAGCATACTTCATCGTTGTTTGGAAAGTTTGAGGACTTTTGATGACGTTGTCCTTTACAATAACGGCTCTACCGATGATACCGCTCTTATTGCTGCATCCTATCTCAACGTACGTTTAGTTGAAGGGGAATTTATCGGATTCGGTCCGACCAAAAATACGGCTGCAGAGTACGCAAAGTATGATTGGATACTCTCATTGGATGCGGATGAGGTGCTCGAGTCGGCAATAGTTCAGGAGATTAAGGGATTAGCGCTTGAAGCCAAAACCGTGTATACTCTTTTGCGTAAAAATTTTTATAAATCGACAGAAATAGCCCATTGCTGGGGGGCGGATGAAATCGTCCGTATCTATAACCGTACAACAACTCGTTACAGCGATAAAGCGGTACATGAACATATTCTTACCAATGGAGTGAGTATACAAAAGCTTTCCCACAGCTTTAGTCATTACCCCTACCAGAGTATTTCAGAATTTATCCTCAAAGCCGACCGTTACTCTACTCTGTTTGCTGAGGATAATGTCGGTAAAAAAAGTTCTTCTCCCATAAAAGCGTTTTTTAGCGGACATTACTCTTTTTTCCGAACCTATATTCTCCGACGAGGCTTTTTGGACGGATATATGGGGCTTATAATCGCATTTTCTCATATGGTGACTAATTTTTATAAATACATTAAATTGTACGAGATGAATATGGCGCAAAAGAAGAAAATGCTATAGAAGAGCGATTTAAGAGCGATTTGGATAAAATCTAATGAATAAAGCAAGGGAATAAGGGCATTTTTAAATGAAAATATCGGTTATCGGAACGGGATATGTTGGATTAGTGAGCGGAACCTGTTTCGCCCAAATGGGAAACAGTGTAACGTGTGTGGATATCGATCAGAATAAAATCGATAAACTTATTCAAGGAATCATTCCGATTTATGAACCCGGCTTGGAAGAGTTGGTTTTGGAGAACTATTCCAAGGGGACACTAAAATTTACAACCAATATCGCTGAG
>DATDUY010000170.1:0-5949 GCA_035290165.1 Sulfuricurvum sp.
TATAAATCAAATCGTTCAAATCTTGACGGATAACGGGAACGTTTGTCGGGATGGAGATAACATCGAGGTTATAAATTTGGGCAAACTCGGTCGCTTCGGTTTGGGCCGTTCCCGTCATGCCGCCGATTTTTCCATACATACGGAAATAGTTTTGATAGGTAATATCGGCGAGAGTTTGGGTCTCTTCTTTGATAATGACCCCCTCTTTCGCTTCCAATGCTTGATGAAGCCCCTCAGAGTAGCGGCGTCCTTCGGAGAGACGTCCCGTAAACTCATCGACGATCACGATTTGACCCTCTTGGATAACGTAATCGACATCACATTCAAAAATGTAGTTTGCTTTTAATGCTTGATCGAGATGGTGAGAGAGGGCTGAATTTTCAATGCTGTAAAGGTTATCGACTCCGAAAAGTTCTTCGGCACGAGTGATCCCCTCTTCGGTTATGAGGATAAGACGGTCTTTCTCATCGACGGTAAAATGCTCCTCTTTGAGAAGGGCTTTCGCTACCGCATCGGCGCGGGTATAGTTTTCCAATGTACGATTGGTCGGTCCTGAGATAATAAGCGGTGTACGTGCTTCATCGATCAAAATCGAATCCACTTCATCGACGATAACATACGCATGTCCGCGCTGAACCATATGTTCTTTGCTGTAGGTCATGTTGTCGCGGAGAAAATCGAATCCGAATTCGTTATTCGTGCCGTAAGTAATATCACACCCATACTGCTCACGCTTGGAAGCAGGATTGTAGCCGCTCTCAACCAAAATCCCCGTGGTGTATCCTAAAAAGGAGTAGAGTTCAGACATCTGAGTTCCGTCACGCGAAGCGAGATAATCATTGACGGTGACGACATGAACCCCATCGCCGCTCATTGCATTCAATGATACCGCCAATGTCGCAACAAGGGTTTTCCCCTCCCCCGTTTTCATCTCGGCAATACGCCCCTCGTGCAGTACCATCCCACCTATGAGCTGTACGTCAAAATGACGCATCCCTAAAACACGTTTACTCGCTTCACGGGTAATCGCGAATGAATCGACCAACACATCATCTAATGTTTTCGTATGGCTCTGTATGGACTCTTTTAGTGCCGTAAACGCTTCTTGGAGCTCACTGTCGCCTAAAGCTGAAAAATGGGATTCGCGAGCGTTGATTTGCGCTACACGTTTGAGATATTTTTTGATTTCGTGATCATTCTTGGTACCGAAAATTTTTCCGAGGAACGTTTGGAGCATTAAAAGCCTTCATTATGAACAGTATTGAAAAAGTCGCTGATTTTAGCATACGAAATCTATTGTTTCGGTTAATGAGCTTAGGGTACAATGTCAATATTACACAATTGAAGGAATTTATGTGCGTTTTTTACCACTTCTGTTTGCTCTGAGCCTCACCCTCTCAGCATCACCGAAAGAGATTAACTCTTTTAACGGCAAATTTGTCCAAACCATTATCGACGATAACGGGAAAAAAATCGTTTACTCCGGCGAACTTTGGGCTAGCAAGCCTCAAAATGCCCTTTGGGTCTATCAAAAACCTATCCAAAAAAGCGTTTACATCAACGCCCAGAAAATCACCGTGATTGAACCGAGTATCGAGCAAGTCACCCTCCGAACGTTGGATGAAGAGATCGATTTTCTGCAGATTATCCAAAAAGCCAAAAAAGTGGACAATGAAAAATATTCCGCAACGGTAAAAGGGCAAACCTACACCGTCACCTTTAAAAACGATCTCTTAAACTCTATCAGTTATACCGATGGATACGACAACCGCGTTACGATCCTCTTTAACAATCCGACACAAAACAAACCGATTGACTCGGGCAAATTCAAACCCACTATCCCCGCAGAGTACGACATCATTAAAGGTTAATGGTGGCGGCAACGCTCCGGCACCGTTTCACTTCCATCTCGCCCCACTTCGCATTGAAACGTCGTATGGGCAATCCCGATATCTTCAAGCGAATGGGTCAAATCATGGAGGATACAGTCGGTTGCGCTCAGCGTTAAATCCTCATAAAAATTAAGCCGCGCTTCGAGAAACACCGTCTCATCATCCAACTGCCATAAATGGATATGGTGGATACTCTCGATCTCCTCAAACGCTTTTACTTTTTCAACAATTGCATCTACGGTAATGTGTGCGGGTGAGAACTGCATCAGCATCCCGGTAGACTCACGAACGATCCCGTATGATGAATGGATAAGGTAAAACGAAATCAAGAGCGATAACAACGGATCGATCCAATACCAGCCGTAAAAATAGATCATAGCCCCACCCGCCAATACGGCGAAAGAGGTCATCAAATCTCCCATCAGATGCAAATAGGCCGATCGGATATTGAGATTATGACCCGCATCTTGGTGAAGGAGCCACGCAGAGAGTCCGTTGATGGCAATCCCCAAAGCCGCCAGTCCCATCACCCACGTAGACTCTATCGCTTGCGGTGTAATGAAACGTTGAATCGATTCAACAATGAGGTAAATAGAAACAGCAATCAATACCGAAGCGTTAAACAATGCCGCAAGAATTTCGGCACGTTTAAAACCGAACGTTTGCGTGATACTTTGAGGTCGGTGCGAGAGACGGTGGGCATAATAGCTGATGATGAGGCTCATTACGTCGCTAAAGTTGTGCAGCGCGTCACTCAGCAATGCCAGTGAGCCTGAGAGTATTCCGCCGATAAACTGCGCAATGGTTATAGCAAGATTTAAAATTACGCTAAAGAGGAGTTTTCCTCCGCTAATGTTAGTGTTGTGATGATGGTGATGATGTTCCATAGAGAAATAGCCTAGTGTAAATTTTAAAAAGTTTAGCAAAACCAACGGTAATGTTACCCAATAGTTACTATGCAAAGCTTATTCTATCGTTCGAGTAAGAAATTTTTCTTGCTACACCTGATAAGGAGTCTCCCATGACAGTCGGAACGAATTACAGTTCATACACGTCATACGGTTCTTCGACCTCTTCAACTGAAAAAACGTCTAAACCGAATTTTGAAGAGATCGCGGCAGAGATGCTAAGCAGTATGGATACAGACGGTGACGGTTCTATTAGCTCCACTGAGTTTAGTACTGCAGCTTCCAACAACTCAAATGCCGGTGATATTTTTTCTTTGCTCGATACCGACAGCAGCGGTAGTATGAGTACCGAAGAGTTTGTAACGGCACTTAAAAACATGAAGCCGCCTGAACACTCTCAGGGGGAGAGTGAAGGGGGAATGCCACCTCCACCGCCGGGCGGAATGCCGCCACCACCACCGCCGAGTGAATCATCATCCACTTCCTCAGAGAGTGAAAGCGCGAATGAGATTTTCTCTGCACTGGATACCAATCAAGACGGAACGATCAGTTCTGAGGAGTTTATGGCACTGTTTGAAGAGAAATCTTCAGAGAGTACAACGGCTTCTACGGATACAACTACAACCGCTTCGAGTGAAACAGGAACCGATGACGCATTTAAAAATATGCGCAACGATATGCTTCAAAAAATTCTCTCCTACTATGGCAGTAATGCCTCTTCAAGCAACTCCACTTCCCTCTTAAGTATCAGCGCTTAAGCCGACATGCCCTTTCGGGCGTGTTACTTTTTATTTACTTACTCCCCGATATAATCGATTTATGATACAGGTTTTGATGATCGAAGATGATATTGAACTGGCGCAGTTGTTAAAATCACGCCTTTATAAAGATGAGATTGAGGTTACTATCGCCCCTACTCCGCTGGAGGGGTTAACCCTTTTCCAAACGAAGCATTTTGATCTTTTAGTGCTTGATCTCTCCTTGCCTCAGATGGACGGAATGGAGATTTGCCGCCTTATCCGCCAAGAGAGTCCTATCCCCATTATCATCTCCTCCGCCCGTTCCGATATTCGGGATAAAATGATGGGATTCTCACGCGGTGCGGATGACTATCTTCCCAAGCCTTACGATCCTCAAGAGCTTATTTTTCGTATCGATGCCATTATGCGGCGTCTTCACCCCTCACTCCCTAAAAAATTCTCCCCCTTCGAAGTGGATGAAAACAGGCATGAGATTACCCGCCATGGCACAGTGCTTCGTCTGACGCAAGCCGAGTACGATATTGTCTTCTATATGATTAAAAAAGATCGCTATGCCATTTCACGTGAAGAGCTCTTGATGAATATCGGCTCGATTAAATTTGAGAGCAGTCTCAAAAGCATCGATGTCATTATGGGACGAATCCGCCAAAAAATCGGTGATGATCCCAAAAATCCCCATTATATTGTCTCTGTACGAGGTGTAGGATACAAATTTGTCAATGAATAAGCACTCCATTATACGGCTAATTGCCCTCTTCTTTCTCCTCATTTTTGCCCTGATAAACGGCTTATTTTGGATAGCGGATCAACATTTTTCCAAAGAGGAGGAAGGGGATAGGATGAGACGTTTTGCTTTGGCTGAGCGGCTTATTCACCACCCCGATGGAGCGTTCGAATCCGAATTAAAACAGTTAATGGTCGCCCCAAGCTCACTCTCTCCCGATCTGCTGCGCTCACACGGAAAAGAGATAGCAGTGTTTCCGTTTGGAAAGATGATCGAATACCGCAACAAAATCTATTTTGTCAAATCACCGCTGCCAAAGTTCCCCTTTAATCGTCCTCCGCCGATGTTCGATCACGTTTTGCTGCCCCCGCCTCCTATGGGAGATTTTTCTCCGATAGTTTTAGAGGATTTAAACGTCCGCTCTTCATGGCCTATTTGGAGCGTTATGATCACCATTGACATTCTTGTCTTGCTCTTTTTCGGCTTCATACTCAAAAAACTGACCCCCCTTCACCGTCTCAAAAATGCCATCATCAATTTTAAAGAGGGGGATACCCAACTGAATGTGCCGATAGAGGGGAAAGACGAGATATCCCAAATCACACAGGAATTCAACCTTGCATTAGAGAAAATCGCGTCAATGAAAGAGGCGAGAGCCCTCTTTTTACGCAATATTCTGCATGAACTGAAAACACCGATTATGAAAGGTTCCCTCACTAGCGACTGTCTTGAGCGCTCAAAGGATCAGGAGAGACTCAAGAGGATATTTAATCGGATGGATTACCTGCTGGGTGAGTTTTCAAAAATGGAGCGTTTTAGCAGCGGAGAGATCACTATAAATCTCCAAGAGTACCGCTTCGTCGATCTTCTCGATCATACCTGCGATATTTTAATGTGCGACAAAAAAAATATTACGATCAAAGGTGAAGATTCCGCCCTCATTATTAACGTCGATTTTGAACTGTTTGCGATTGCATTGAAAAATCTCCTCGATAACGCCCTGAAATATTCCAATACCAAACCGACCCTGATTATATTGTCCCACTCTATCGAAATATGCAGTGTCGGAGAGGCGCTGAGTGAAGAAAACCGTATCTTCACAAAACCGTTTAACCGCACCTATGAGAGTTCCATGACGGGTCTGGGGTTGGGTCTGTATATCACCCACTCTATTCTCCAAAAACACGGCTATACTCTCGAATACCACTACGCTTCAGGGCTTAACTGTTTTCGGATACAATTAGAAAAAAGGTTTTAAATGTTGAAACAGACTTTTCTATTCCTATCGATTTTTGGTGCGTTGTCTCTCTCTGCATCTGAGTATTCCCTCTCTATGAGCGTTGATACCACCCGTTTTGATTATGCCGAAACAAGTAGAAGTGGCAATCTACTCGATACCGAAACCAATGATTTCGGAGACATCGCGGGATTCGGAATCCGTTTGGAACCTCGTATGAACGGGTTTTACATCGGTGCCAATTACAGTGAGGGAGATACCGACTATATCGGCGGGACAAATATAGATCCTACATACGGCTCACATCGTACAACAACCCAAAACACCGTTGTTGATTACACCCTCGGCTACCAAGTCACCTCCATTATCGACCAATACACGAAAATGCCGTTTCGCATGGGTGTCGGGTATCGAGGATGGCTTAGAG
>DATDUY010000171.1:0-2473 GCA_035290165.1 Sulfuricurvum sp.
ATGACTTGGGCGAAGACGATACGGGACATCTCTCCGGAACTTAACTCTTTGACTGCCGAAAGCCCTTGAGGCGAGAGGTGACGTTCATAGGAGAGCAACTGAGTCCGTTTTGAGGGTCGAAAATGTTTTGCTTCTACCAGAGCCTCCTCTTCAAAAGCACGTACCGTATCGGGAGGGATAACATAATAGAAAAAGTGATCTCTCAAACGGACACTCGGACGGGCGATTTCGGTGAGCCACAACATATGATAGGAGCAATTCTCATCGAAAAAATAGTACCACGAGTTAATATGCTGTAATTCCCAGATATGACGCACCATCGCCATCACCTCATCAGGGGTGAGGTTAAGATCATATTCCCAGACATCACGGGATTCGCTGTCACGATACTCTTTGAGTTTTTCGTAATAGGGAAGCATCGAATAAAATCCGTAATAACCCCCGAATAACCCCTTGTAGGCGAACAGCAGCCCATTGGTATCCTCGGTGTGCGCTGCATAATTGATCGCATACGACATCAATTTTGACTCCATCTTTGAGTCGATTCGCAAAAAAGTATGCCCAAACATCGATGCGGGGGAGTTGATATGGGCACTCGGAAATACCAGCGTCACGCTCTGGGGGTCCATCTTCGCAACAAGGGCTTCATACTCACTGCACTCCCCCTCACCGAATGAGGTGTTAAGCTCTTGCTCTAGCCAAGCACGGCGAGCCGGAAAGCGGCAAAAGAGAGATTCATTGCTTCGGTTGGTATCCTCGTTCAAATGACGGATCGTTTCATCCAACTCGGAAGTGAGGTTTGTTTTACCCTCGGATGAGAGAAAAAATGCGGGATCGTCGATTTCACTTTCTTGCTGAGGGGCATGCATCAAAAGATGCCAATAACGTGTTTGTGAAAGGTGTTTCGTATGGGCTTGTGCAATCAGTTCATCGGTCGTCGTTGCGAAAAGCGATAAACTCAGTACACATAATAAAAGAAGAAATGGCAAAAAAAACCTTAGACTATTTCAGAACGTATAAACGTTCTGAAAATGTGATTATCCGGCGATAGTAGAAACGTTATCCAATACGGTTGCCATATCGGCTTTGTCACTCGTATAAATAGCGTTGTAGTTGGCTTGAAGTGCTGATGCAAATGCCGCTTTGTCTTCTACATTCAAAAGCTCTGCCAAAGTGGAAACACTTTCACCTTGACCAATTGCGATCTCACGTGAGAGCTGATCCATGTTTGAGGCTACAAACTCTGCCGCACGCTCATTCATAACAAATCGTGCTTTTTTACATCCCGATGTTCCCGACGTAATCCCAAATGTTTGGTTACCCAATGTAGTATTTGTTGTTGCTTGAAGTGCCAGCATTACCGCAGAACTGTCATCTTTGATAATTTGTGATCCTAGACCGCATCCTGTTTGGCTGTTTACGGTTGCGAAACCTGCTGTAGAGAGGGCAGCGATAGCTGCGATACTAATAAGAACTTTTTTCATTTATACCCCTTTTTCATAAGAATTAACGAAGAGTATAAAGGAATACACCTTAAATATTTCTCTCTTTCCAATATTTTTCTCCCGTGATAGCACACGATCCTTCTTCGAGCCGTCGCAAAAATAATTCTCGCGAAACCTCTTTTGCCCCAAGACTTTTTAAATGTTCGGTAGGGACCTGACAATCGATAAAATCGAATCCCCATTCTCTAAGATGTTCCACTAAAACGGCAAAGGCAACCTTAGAAGCATCGGATACTTTGGCAAACATCGATTCACCGCAAAATACCCCCCCGACACTGACTCCGTAAAGCCCTCCTACCAAAACACCCTCTTGATACGCTTCGACACTGTGAGCATATCCGAGGGCATGAAGGGTTTCGTATGCCTCGATCATCTCCGGAACAATCCAACTCCCTCTCTGTCCACGGCGAGGAGCAGATGAGCATTCACGAATCACCTCCGAAAATGCGGTATCGAACCGGATATCAAACTGAGGGATTTTTTTACGTAATGACCGAGTGAGCTTAAAATCATCCAGTTCCAATATCAGCCTCGGATCAGGCGACCACCATAAAATCGGATCTTTAGCACTGTACCATGGAAAAATCCCAGAGCGATACGCCAACATAAGGCGTGAGGGGGAGAGATCACCGCCGTAGGCGACAATCCCCTCCTCTGATGCATGAATAAGCGGATTAGGAAAAGAGAGATGATGGGTGAGCTTGGGGATCATTCAGCATAATCAAAAATGAGTCTATCGGTATAATCAACCGACACGTTTCCCCCACCGGCTAAACGCCCAAAAAGCATCTCATCCACCAGAGGGTCTTTAATTTTATCGGATATGACACGTGAGAGGGGTCGTGCCCCCATCGCTTTGTCATATCCGATTTTGGCGATGTACCCTTTTGCATTATCACTAAGAGCTACCGTCACTTTTTTAGATTTGAGCTGTGCATTGAGTTGTCGAATAAATTTATCAACGATCC
>DATDUY010000172.1:0-2592 GCA_035290165.1 Sulfuricurvum sp.
CACCTGAACCTGTGGTAGCGGCTGCTGCCGAAGAAGAACCGGATTATTCAGGGATGAGCGAAGCGGAAGTAGAAGCAGAAATTGAGCGTCTTATTGCAGTACGTCAGGCTGAAGATGCGGCAAAACGTGCGAGTTCGGCCAAATCTGTGACCCCTTCCGCCGAAGAAGAACCGGATTATTCGGGGATGAGTGATGAGGAAGTCGAAGCGGAGATCGAGCGTCTTATCGCAGTGCGTCAGGCCGAAGATGCTGCGAAACGCTCACAAAAAGGTACAGAACCGGAAGCACCTAAAGCGGAACAAGCTCCCGCACCGGTTCCCGCAGCTCCTAAAGTTGAAGCTGCCCCTATTGTAAAAGCAGCCGCAGCTCCTAAAAAAGCTGAACCTAAAGATGACAGTGAAAATCGCGGCGGTTCTGCTGTTGAGCAAACCATCCGTGTCGATGTAAAACGGTTGGATCATTTGATGAACCTGATCGGAGAACTCGTACTCGGTAAAAACCGCCTGATCAAAATCAATGACGATGTAGAGGAACGTTACGAAGGGGAAGCTTTCCTTGAAGAGCTCAACCAAGTCGTGTCGATCGTCTCGTTGGTGACGACCGATTTGCAAATCGCCGTTATGAAAACCCGTATGTTACCGATCGGAAAAGTGTTTAACAAATTCCCTCGGATGATCCGCGATCTTTCTCGTGAGCTTAACAAAAAAATCGAGCTTGAAATCACCGGTGAAGAGACGGAACTTGATAAATCAATCGTTGAAGAGATCGGCGATCCGTTAGTCCACATCATCCGTAATTCATGTGACCATGGGATTGAAACACCGGATATCCGTTTGGCCTCAGGCAAAGAGGAAGGTGGAACTATCCATCTCAAAGCATACCATGAGGGGAACCATATCGTTATTCAAATCATTGATGACGGTAAAGGGCTTGATGCCGATATGCTCAAGCAAAAATCGATTGAAAAAGGGATTATCACCGAAAAAGAAGCCGATGGTATGACTGAAAAAGAGGCATTCGGTCTCATTTTCCGACCGGGCTTCTCAACCGCCGCACAAGTTACGAGCGTTTCGGGACGCGGTGTAGGGATGGACGTCGTTAAAACCAATATCGAAAAACTTAACGGTATGATCGATATCGACTCCGAAGTGGGAAAAGGGACTTCTATGAAGCTCAAAATCCCACTTACCCTTGCAATTATCCAAGCGTTGCTCGTCGGTGTTCAAGAAGAGTATTACGCGATTCCTCTCGCATCGGTTCTGGAGACGGTTCGTATCAGTAAAGATGAGATTTATACGGTTGAGAGCCGCTCTGTTATGCGTTTACGGGATGAAGTTCTTTCCCTTGTCCATATCGGTGATATTTTCGAAGTGGAACGTGTATTTGATAACAGCGAACATGCCTATGTAGTTGTTCTTGGTCTTGCTGAGAGCAAAATCGGGCTTATTGTTGATTCCTTGGTCGGACAAGAAGAGATCGTTATTAAATCTCTCGGCGAATACCTCAAAGGGATCGAAGGGATTGCAGGGGCAACCATCCGAGGTGATGGCGGCGTAACCTTGATCGTCGATGTTGCGGCATTGATGCAGATGGCAAAATCGGTTAAATCAACTGTCGGACAAGAGAGTGCCGAAGCAAAAGGTCGTATCGGGACGAAGAACTCAGCAAGCGATTATTGTGTTATGATCGTGGATGACTCTAAAACCGACCGTACCATTATGCGCAAATCGTTAGAACCGATGGGGATCACATTAATCGAAGCTAATGACGGTGTCGAAGCATTAAACCTCTTAAAACAAGGGGATCATACCTTCGATGGAATGTTGGTTGATATTGAAATGCCGAGAATGGACGGATATACCTTAGCGGCTGAGATTAAAAAATACAACAAGTATAAAAATCTCCCATTGATTGCAGTGACATCCCGTACCGGAAAAGCAGACCGTATGCGCGGTGTTGAGTCAGGAATGGTTGAATACATCACCAAACCGTACTCTCCGGAGTATCTAATGAGTGTTGTCAAACGCAATATCAAGTTTAACGAGGGGCTATAATCATGAGCGAAAAACTTCAACAAATTATCAACAAACAAAACAAAGCCCTCTCGGGAGATAATATTAAAATCGATGAAGTGATCCAATTGGTCGGGTTCATCGTGGGTGACGAAGAGTTCTCGGTGCCCATTTTGAGTATCCAAGAGATTATTAAACCGATCTCTTGGACACGTGTTCCTCAAACACCTACGTATATTTTGGGTGTGTTTAATCTTCGCGGTTCCGTTATACCGTTGATTGATTTACGTTCGCGCTTTGGTCTTGAGACGATGAAGCATACGGAAGAGACCCGTTTTATCGTTATGAAGAATAATGATGATGTTGCCGGATTTGTAATCGATCGTCTTACCGAAGCGATACGGTTACCGAAAAAAGATGTCGGTCCCGCACCGGATACCATTAACGAAGAAGAGAGTATGATTGACGGTGTCGGTAAACAAGCCGATCGTATCATTACCATTCTAAAAGTCGGAAAATTATTAGAGAGAAACTTTTAGTTTCACTCCATTTATGGCACAATAACGCCATGAATGAAATA
>DATDUY010000173.1:0-11909 GCA_035290165.1 Sulfuricurvum sp.
TACGCTTAGTCAAACGGTGAATGAGACATACAGCGGAATCGAAATATTGAGTTCAAAGACAAAAGAGATTTCGACTATCGCCGATTTGATCAAAGAAATTGCCGATCAAACCAACCTTCTTGCCCTTAACGCCGCTATCGAAGCGGCTCGTGCGGGTGAACACGGGCGAGGCTTCGCCGTCGTTGCCGATGAAGTCCGCAAACTCGCCGAGCGAACCCAACAAGCGACACAAGAGATTGCGATAACGATTCAAGCTCTTCATGAAGATACGAGTGATATTACCTCTAAAGCAAAACAGATGTCATCTATTTCTGAGGATTCTCTTCCTAAAGTCGTTAAATTTTCTGAAACTATGGGAAGTTTTAATCAAGATGCTGAGAATACAGCAAAAGATTCCCTTTTCATCCAAAATCAGCTTTTTGTGAGTTTGGCGAAGATTGACCATATCGTCTTTAAACATGAAGCCTATTCATCGGTACTAAACGATCAAAAAACACAAGAGTTTTCGGATCATACCCAGTGTCAATTCGGAAAATGGTATGTTGGAAAAGGGGAAGAGCTTTTTGGCAAAACCAAAGGGTATAAAGTGATTGATCACTTCCATCATGAGGTACACGATATGGCTATTAAAAATATGGAATATGTTGAAGCGAAGACCCATAACCGTCAAAATGTAATTCCGATTGTTTTAGATAATTTTACTAAAATGGAAGATTCAAGCGATAAGCTTTTTCATGCTCTCGATGAAATGGTAAACGAGCTGCATAATTAATTTATGCGACTAAAGAAGCCAAACTATTCTGATACAATTTGGTTTCTGCCACTATTTTTTGCTATGTACAATTTTTCATCTGCTCTTGCAAAAAGTGTTTGTATCGTTTCAGTGGAACTCTTTTGAGCAATACCGAAAGAACAAGTTACTTTAATATCATCTATCCAGATACACTCTTCAATAGCAACACGAATCCGTTGGGCTATTTCAATTGCTTTAACCAGTTGTGTGGAGGGAAGAATTACAATAAACTCTTCACCTCCCCATCGTACACAAATGTCATCAGAACGGGTATTGTCTATCAGTATTTTTGCTACTACTTTCAGGATGTCATCCCCTTTTGTATGTCCGTGTAGGTCATTAATATGTTTAAAATGGTCAATGTCCCCCATAATGACACATAATGATTCATTTTTTATCGATGCATCGGTAAAAAGTGCTAATAATTTTTTGTCAAATCCTCTGCGGTTGTAGAGTCCGGTCAGTGGGTCTCGTTGTGCAAGTCGATCAGCAGTGATATCGGTTCGAAGCGCACTAAACTCTAGTATTTCACCATTCTCATCTTTGATAGGAATAATTTTCATAATAGTAATAAAGGTCGAACCGTCTTTATGCAGATTAGGAATTTCGCCATACCACTCATTGCCGCTTTTGATTGTTTGCCACATCTCTTGATAGATATTTTTGTCAATATCAGGATGTTTAAGCATTGCGTGAGTGTTGCCTATCAGTTCCTCTTTTGCGTAACCGCAAAGGAGACAGAATGCGTTTGTTGTCTCTAAAATTATACCATTGCAATCAGTTCGGGTATAGAGTACGTTTTCCTGAATGATGCTGTTGCGGAGTTTGAGATCTTTATTCAGGGTGCGTATGATTTCTGAATAAATCGAGAGAATACCGTATAAATTATAGTACATAATCATGACAAGTTTATGTTTTTCTTCCCAAATATCAGAAGTATGCCGTTCATCATAGGCTCTCATAATCATATTTTTAAAGGTGGTACAATTAATAAAAACCTCTTCTACCTGTAATCCGATGTTATAAAAACGTTCGACTAAAGAATGCATAGCAGGGCAACTCCCGACCCTATTTTTTTGAAGAATTATCGTGACAAAATAGTTATAGACCGGCTCTGCAATTTGCTCGCGAAACTCTCGTAAATTTAATCCGATATGGTCGGTAATATCCCCCGTAGCAGCACTGTGACACCATGCCTCAAGTATAAATTCTCTATTTTTTTCGAAAAAAATAATTGTTTCGTCTGAAAATCCTAACTCATAAATTGCAGTAATTAAATGTTCAAATGCCTTCATTGTTTTTTTTCTTCATGTAAAGATTTTTGTTCTATTGCGTACTCATAAAATTTTTGTGAATCGACAGCCTTACTAAAATAAAATCCTTGCCCTTTTGTACAACCGTTTTTAATCAGAAAATCGATTTGTTCCGCTTTTTCGATCCCTTCAGCTATCACTTCTATACCTAAATTGTGCGCTAAATCGATGATTGCTTTTGTAATAGCACAATCATCGTTATTAAAGGGTATTTCATCGATAAAAGATTTATCGATTTTTAGAATATCGATGGGGAAATGTTTAAGATATTTGAGTGATGAGTATCCTGTTCCAAAATCATCAATAGAGATGGAAACACCGATCGATTTAAGTTGTTTCATCATATCAATACTTCTTTTGACATCGTACATGAGCATACTTTCAGTAATTTCCATTTCGATATACTGGGCGTCAATCCCAGATTGTTCGATGATAGTATCGATAATTTTAATCAGATTTGGATCTCGAAATTGGATTGCGGAGAGGTTAATGGATACTTTTAAATATTCTAACCCCTGTTCAGCCCAGTTTTGTATATCTTGGCAAACTTTTCGTATAATCCATTCACCTATGGGGATAATCATCCCTGTTTCTTCGGCAAGAGGGATAAATTGCATAGGGGGAACAAAACCTAATGTAGGGTGGTTCCAGCGTATTAGTGCTTCAATGCCGAAGAGTCTATTGTTAAGAAGATCAATTTTCGGTTGATAGTAGACCATAAACTCTTTATCATCATATGCACGATGAATACACGATTCGAGAGTTAAACGTTCTAAATTTTTACGGTTCATCTCCTGATCATAAAACTCATATCTATTTTTCCCTTTTTCTTTGGCGGAGTACATCGCCGTATCGGCATTTTTAACCAAATTTTGGATATCGTTTCCATCGTCGGGATAAATACTGATACCGATACTAGCCGTGATATAAACGATACGTTCCCCAATTTCAACAGGAATAGAGAGTTCTTTGAGGATTTTATTCACAATAGCGATGATATCGCCGATTTGATTATAGCCTTCGATTATGACGGTAAATTCATCACCGCCGAGTCGGCATACCGTATCGCTTTCCCGCATAAATTTTTTCAGTCTTAATGAAACTTCTTGCAGTAAAATATCCCCTGCATCATGTCCTAGCGTGTCATTAATCTTTTTGAATCCGTCCAAATCAATAAAAAACAGAGCAAGCTGCACCTCTTTTCTGCGAGCTACCGTAATACTTTGTTTCAGGCGATCCATAAATAATAAACGGTTCGGCAAGCCTGTGAGCGCATCATGGTGAGCCAAATAATGGATTTGATCCTGAGTAATCCGTTTTTCGGTAAGATCACTGAATAAGCCAATATAATTTATGACGACACCTTTGGTGTTTTTGATACTGTAAATACTGAGCCATTCGGGATAAACATCCCCATTTTTTCGTCGGTTATAAATTTGTCCTTGCCACATACCGGTTCGTTTAATCATTGCCCACATAGTGTTATAAAAATCTTTGTCATGGTGTCCGGATTTTAAAATTGCCGGTGTTTTACCTATAATTTCCGAAAACTCGTATCCTGTCACTTCGGTAAAAGTTTTATTGACTTGTTGAATACGCATTTCATTGTCTGTCAATATGATCCCTTCGATACTATGATCGAAAATTTTCTCTGCCATTTTAATTTGACGTTCACTGACGATATGTTCACGTTTATCGGAAAAAATAATAATTCCGGCTTCATTTTCAGAATCTTTATCATGATTGTGCATCGGTATAATGTTTAATGCAATCGGGATGAGTGTTCCGAATTTGGATTTCAATTCAAAACCGCTTGGAAGAGAGGAAAAAATTTGTTTATCCATCAACGTTAAAGGATTGATAGGTTCTTCTTCACTTATTTGGGTATTAATTAGAATAAAAACATCGTGTAAATCATTTTTAATAGCTTCTTTTGCTTTCCAGCCGGTTAGGGCTTCTGCCATCGGATTAAGATAACGTATTTTTCCCTCATGATCAAAAGAGATAACTGCGTCACCGATACTGGAAAGTGTTGTCGAATAGCAAGTCTCTAATGCTCTATCCACCTCATGACGGTGAAGTGCCATTTCAATGTTGCTATGAAGCATTTGGGCATTGAACGGTTTGACGATATAGCCGTGCGGGTTACTCAATTTAGCCCGTGCCAATGTCTTATCATCTGCATATGCCGTCAAAAATACGACCGGAATCGAAAAAAGGTCATGGATTTGACGTGCGGTATCGATTCCATCGGTTTCCCCTTTTATCACAATATCCATCAATACTAGATCAGGACTCTTTTTAGCTACCATCTTGAGGGCACTTTTTGCGGTATCGGCAATACCTATGACTTGGTACCCTAGAAATTCAAGCCGATCTTGTAAATCGAGTGCAACAATCCCTTCATCTTCGACGATTAAAATCTTTTTTTTCATTTTTTGTCACCTTCGATCATGTCAGGAGCATTAAAAATAAGTTCAAAAATAGTTCCATTCTTTGTGTTTACATGAATAGTTCCATCGAGTTGTTTGGTCAAAATATTGACTAATTTTAAACCGACTGAAGCGGTATTATTTTGATCATCATTGTTAAACCCCTTTCCGTTATCAATCACTTTTAGAATGATCGAACCTGTACTGTTTTGATGGAGAGTAATAGTGATTTTTTTGTCATTTTGGGATTCATTAAAAGCGTGTTGCAGTGCATTCGTAACCAGTTCATTTACAATCAGCCCGCATGGCATTGCCGTATCCATTACAAAAAAAAGTGGTTCTATCGTCCGTTCAATAGTCACTTCAGATGCGAGAGCCCCGAAACTTTCAATTAATGAATTGGTTAAAAATCGGAGATAGATTGACATATCAACCCGTCCCGCACGATCAGATTTGTAGAGGATTTCATGTACTGTAGCGATAGCATAAATTCGATTTTGGCTCTCTTGCAGTACATTAGCAACCGATTCATCTTTGATTTTTTTACGTCCTAATGAGAGAAGACTAGAGATGGTTTGGAGATTATTTTTTACCCGATGGTGAATTTCTTTAAGGAGATGTTCTTTTTCTTGCAGTGAAATTGAGATTTTTTCAGTTTGCTCAGTATACGGAGAGATGTCATGTATGATACAAATTATGCATTCCGATCCATTACCGCAATAGTTTGAGGCAATTTCAACAGGGATTGTAGTTCCATTTTTGGTAAGATAGAGGCTTTTAGTCACTATCCTTCCATTCCGTTTTAATGAGCTTGATTGCCCTTGCCATGAAAGTAGATCAAAAGTATGCAGATCGATGTCCGTTATCCGCATTTTCATCAACTCATTGCTTTCATATCCGAGCAAGAGGGCTGCATATTCATTAGCAAATATAACTCGACCTTCTATTGTATCAAATATAATCAATGATTCAGGAATGCAGTGCTTCCATGATAATGTATTTAAAAGTGATAGAGATTCTGATAATAATGGCATTTTTAGTATCTTCTTTCTGCTTACAGCTTTTACGTTCTAGTGTAGCCAAATTTTTCTGAGTGCACAATATTTTTCTCTGAACATAAATAGCTTACAAGAGACTGCTTTGATTCTCTAAAAGTAATATGTAATGTTTTATATGAAAAAATTTTCTTAAATCTATCGATCATTATAGGGAATGTATCGTCACATAAGTGTCACTTCGGCTTGGAAAGAGAGGAGTAGGATACTCTTAGTGTAATTTGGGAGAATAATGGGTGAGATAACACCCTTTCCCTTGGACGACAGTAATGATTGGATAGTTGAGTTTTGTACGCAAACGGTAAAATAATGTCCGGCGGCTCCCCTCACCTACGAGTTTTTGAGTCCAAATATAGTATTCAATATGTTCAAATGGAACTATTTTATGGCAATGTAACGATAGATAAGTCAGCAGCTTTTGCTCATTTTTTGTGAGATAGAAAATTTTTTCATCATTGGAAATAAATCCATTTTCTTTGTTATAGTGATATCCTCCGCCTAAATCCAACATTTCTGGCACCATAGAAGAGAAATTAATCGTAGATCGTTGGATTGCAAGTTGAATCATTGCCTGAAGTTCTACATAGCGGTAAGGTTTTATCAGATAACCGCATGGATTAGTTATAACAGCTGCCTTTACGGTAGAAATATCTTCGAGTGCTGTGAGGTAAATAACTTCAGAATTAAAACGTTGAACAAGTGTTTTGGCAATGTCGATTCCTGTGTAATCAAGTTGTAGATTTATATCGCATAGAAGAATTTGAGCAGGTGAAGCTTCCATAAGTTTAAGAGCGGTTGCATAATCTTTAGCGATTCCGATTACGTTACATTCCATTTCACTAAGTACAAGACTAAGATCCAAAGCTACAATAGGATCATCTTCGATAATCAGAACTTTAGTATAAGAAGTATTCAAGGGTATCGACATGATGTACTCCTATAAGAAATATGAATAAAAGTTAAAATATCATTAGAAGAAAATACTTCCCAGAATGAGGGGAAGTAGATTCAAAGTTCATTATGTTCTGAAAACAGAAATTTGAGCAGTGAGTTGTTCCGTCATTTGGTGCAAATGCTCAGCGGCTGCAGCAATCTCTTCAACACTGCGGGCATTAGAGGTAGAAAGTTCATTGATATTACCGATTTTATGGATAATTGATTCGGTTGTTGTTGCATTGTTTTGAGTGTCGTTGGAGAGTTTTTCGATAGCGGTGACCGTATCGGCTAACGCTACGACAGCGGTTTGGGTGTGTTCATTAACGTCGGCTGAAGCTTGAACCAATGTTTCGATACGTTTGGTGTTATGGTTCATTTGATCGGTGATATCGTTGATCGATTGGACGATGACATTGACGGTAGCATTGGTTTCAACAAGGCTTTTTTGGGTTCGCTCGGCGAGTTTTCGGACTTCATCGGCAACGACGGCAAATCCTCGCCCGTGTTCACCCGCACGTGCCGCTTCGATAGCGGCATTAAGGGCAAGAAGATTGGTTTGATCGGCAATATCGGCAATAACGGTAAGGACTTGCTTGACTTGGGATGCTTCTTGGGAGAGAGAGTTGAGACGATCGTTGATCTCCCCTTCCATTTGCACGGTAAGTGAGAGTTGCTCGATGGTGTGGTGAAGTGCCGATTGGGCTTCTTGGAGGCTCTCACGTGTGCCGAGAGCTTTTTCACGTACAGCTTGCGCTTCAAGTGCTGAAGATTTCATTGCCTCTTTCATACGATCAGATTCTACGGTCGTTTGGGTAACGATTTTTGCCTCTTCTTCGGCAGCTCTTCCTATGGCAAGAGTCGTAGCGGAGAGTTCCGCTGATACGGAGAGATTTTCACTCGAAGCAGAGCGAATCCCTTGGAATGCTTGGCGCAATACACTCACCAGTTCATTGAGTTTTCGGCTCATTTGTGCGAGCTCATCATTTCCCTCGACTTGAATCGATCCGGTGAAGTCACGATTTTGGGCAACAGTTTCCATTGTTTTTTCGAGTTTGGCGATCGAAGCGGCGATTGACTTGATAATCACTATAAAAATCACCATAACTATGAGCATACTCACTAAAATAATGATTTCGGAGACCATTGCATTTTTATCTAAGGTAGCAATGTTACGCTTTTTCATCTCTTCGACTAGCTCAGTTTCTTCAATCATAAGTTTGGCATAAATCGCTGCCGATTCTTTGGTAATACTCTGCAGTTTTTTTCCATCAGCACTAGAGGAAAATTCTGGATCATGGATGAGATTTTCGTTTTCATTGATGATTATTACACGCGGTTCATTGAGCGTTGTCCACTCTTTGTGGTGCTCACCAATCTTTGCCAAACGATCTTTATTCTCTTGTGAACGGGTAATACTGCTGAGTTTTTTGATAGCTTCTTGGAGCTTTTGATTGCTTTCATTGTAGTTGTTGAGGTATTTTTCATCGTAGAGAAGCTGAAACCCTCGAAGTTCCATCATTGCCCCGTTTGTTTGAGTTTTGATTTCACCGAGGAGAATCATCCGTTCTGCTGTTTTATCCGCATCTTTATTATTTGAATATGCTAAATACCCCAGTGTTATATAGCTGACAAAGGCGATAGCAGCAAGTGCTGTTAGCTTCCCTTTAATGGTGGCGATATTAATCATTGAAACCTTCTGCTTTGAAATTTAATATAATTCTAGCATAGGTTAGATTAAGAAAAGTTATTTATACGGTATCGGACATGGGTACGATACCGTGATTATCAAGAGATATACAAA
This sequence comes from Sulfuricurvum sp., assembly GCA_035290165.1. Lineage (GTDB taxonomy): Bacteria > Campylobacterota > Campylobacteria > Campylobacterales > Sulfurimonadaceae > Sulfuricurvum. The sequence goes on from DATDUY010000173.1 coordinate 8,331, forward strand.
TCGATTTGAAATTTTATTTATTTAAAAGATGCTCTTGTTCAGGTGGACGTTTCGTTTGACTTTTTTTATACGCTTTAGATAATTTTTGAAGTTCGGAATCCATTGTTTTCTGGGGAGTTTTTGGGGAACTGATAGGGAGAATAAAAGCTAGGAGAATAAAGACTAAGCTAAAAATAATACCGCTAAGAAGTGCCAAAACGATTTTAAGCTTTTCGTCATCCATAAAAAAACCTCCGAATCTTAATCGGAGCATTATAGCTTAAAAATTATGACAGCTTGCCCGAAGAGATAAGATGGTTTACGAGTTTCATATTTTTCATAACACGGTTATAATAAGGGCGATTATTAAATCCGCCGTTGTATCCGCTAATGGCGTAAAAATGATCAAGGCGCTGATTTTGTAGCAAGACGAGATAATAGGTGGCAACTTGGGCGGAAAGCTTGATATCACCTAGCAATCGTCCAGCCAGCTGCACATCACTAAGATTATTCAGCCAGCGGAGTTTTTTGACGTTTTGTGAAACATGACGTGCGGTTGAGACTTGAATCTGCATTGGGCCAAGCGAAGCTTTGGTAAAGGATTTTTTGTGTTTATAGTCGCCGATGGTATGTTTTCCGGCAGTGCTCTCTGTCAAACAAATCGCACTGAGTGTATTCTCATAGGTCTTGCCGTTTTTATCAGGAATTGATTTTGCGACATCGCGCACGGTTTGTAATACATGGAGTTGTTTAGGGGTCATTGAATCAGCTAAAAGTGATAAAGCAAACAGTAGTATCAAGGAAAGAAATCTCAAATTTTGCACCTCGTAATTGGAATGTGAAATTTTAGGGTACTGGAGAGGATATAACAATGGTGTGGCCTTTCTAAATGAATCAGTTAAGAAAATGTAATAGAAAAGGGGTGTATGCTACCGCACAGCGGGAAAGCAACGATTAAGTTTCGGCGATATAATAGGTTAATACTGTTGTAAAATGTTGTAAATATCGATGTTGGTTTAAGTTTCAATGTAAAAAGTTTTCTAAAAGTATCAAAAAAAAGGTTAAAAAAGTACCCCATGAGTAAAAATGAAACATTTTTTGTCCGATTACTCGGCCTGTTGATTTTGATGTCGCCATTGTATGGTGAAATTACGGTTGGACTCCTAACGTCGATCGAAAATAATGGCAAAGTGAATTTGCTTTATCAAAACACCCCTATACCGTGTGAACCGTTCGGTGTTATACCTTTGGAAAAAATGCTCTTGAACGGCGTCAATCCGCAGGAGTGCAAGGGTGCGATTGAGACTTATTATAAAGCCCATCCGCACGATAAAAATTTTGCGCGGGAACATTTGCATATTCAACAATCGTATCATTATGAGACGATAAAAGAGTGGTGTGTTCTTTATGCCAATGGTGTTGAAACCTACAGTGAAATGTTGCTAAGCAGAGGATTGGCGATTATTGACCCGGCATTTGATAACAGTGAGTGGAACGGGAAATTAAAACGCTCACGCCAAGGTGCCTTAATTCAAAAAAATGGATTGTACGACACACAAATTAGAGCGTTTTGTATAAAAGAAGAACGTTAATGTTGAGGATGCTCATCGTTAGAGGTAAGATAAACCCAATACTCTTTGTGGCTTTTTCCACGATCTAGAAAATAGAGCTGTAAAATAGCAACACGGTAGAGGGTAATAGCCATTTTAGCATAGGGGATGGCGAGCGAGAGGGCGAGCCACCAAGGCTGCTCACGTTCACCCTTAGAGGTCATCATCTCTTCGACTCCGATATTTTTACTTAAATACAAACCAAATGCGATGGAAAAGACAAAATTCAATATCAATCCGAAAATCGCATAGGCAAAAAAATCAGGTGAGTCGAAATCGATCATAGGTCATTACTCTTTATAGTTTTTGATAGCGTCTTCAAGGATCTTAGCCGCTACAGCTTTATTTTCAAATCCTTTTACTTTTACCCATTTATTAGGCTCTAGCATTTTATAGGTTTCGAAAAAGTTTTTGATTTTAGCCAAAGTATGTTTTGGAATATCTTCAAGATCTTGGATCTCTTCGAACGTAGGGTCAATTTTAGAGGTCGGAACGGCAAGTAATTTTTCATCAATACCGCTTTCGTCTTCCATAATAAGAACACCGACTAAACGACAGTTCGTGACACACCCCTCAACCATTGGATATTCGGTAAGTATCAAGATATCAGCCGGATCGCCGTCTTGAGAAAGTGTTTTGTTGACAAAACCGTAGTTTGCCGGATAGTACATGGCAGAGTGCATAACACGATCAAGTACGAGTGCGCCGCTCTCTTTTTCAACTTCATATTTGATGTTTGATCCGCAGGCAATTTCGATAATTGCTTTAACTTTATCCGGATTTTCACCGTAGCCGATTTTATTTAGATCCATTGCTCAATCTCCTGTCTCTGTATTGTTGTATCGAATTGTAACCAATTAAACCAAAAGTCTTTTTAAAGATTTCTTTTTGTAACACTTACTATAAATTTCTTTTAAATCGTCTTAAAATAATTTATTTTTAATTTTAGCAAGATAGAATACTGCACCGTTTTCAAAAAGATTACGGGTGCAAACTAAAAATGGGGGAATGCGAATGGAGTTACTAAATAAAGTAATGAAATATTTTACATTGTTTCAGTCTAAAAATTCCCCGGAATCTCAAAACCTTAAAGGCGAGGTTGGTGACGTATCATCGAATGCAAAAGTAGCTGCGATTGCAGCCGCACTACACCATCATGAGATAGAAAAGTCTCAAAACAATGGTTTGTTAGGAATTGCTGCGGTTGTAGCTGCAATTCATCACCGTAGTAACATAAAGAAATAGGGAATTACATAAATGGCAAAAAAATACATCGATGTGATGGACACGACATTCCGTGACGGCTTTCAGTCGGTATTCGGCGGACGGGTGTTGATGGAAGATTTTTTCCCTGCGGTTGAAGCGGCTGCGGAGGCGGGGATCCGACATTTTGAATTTGGAGGCGGAGCACGCTTTCAAAGCCTTTTTTTCTATCTGAATGAGAATGCATTTGATATGATGGATCGTTTTCGTGCCATCGTAGGACCGGATGCGAATCTTCAAACCCTTGCACGTGGGGTTAATACGGTAATGCTCGATACGGGCAGCCGTGAGATGGTTGATTTGCATGCCAAAATGTTTAAAAAACACGGAACGACAACTATCCGTAACTTTGATGCACTTAACGATGTCGAAAATCTTAAATACTCCGGTGAGCGGATTGCTCATTATGGATTAAAACACGAAGTCGTTGTGACGATGATGGATCTTCCTCCGGGATGCGTTGGTGCTCATGATGTTGCATTCTATGAAAAAACGCTACGCGAAATTTTAGATTCCGGTATTCCGTACAGCTCTATCTGTTTTAAAGATGCAAGCGGAACTTCCAGCCCGCATAAAGTGCATGAGACACTTAAAATGGCTCGTCGTTTGGTTCCTGAGGGGACCCATTTGCGTCTTCATACCCATGAGACGGCGGGTGTGAGTGTTGCGTGTTATCTCGCAGCGCTCGATGCCGGAGTAGACGGTATCGATATGGCGGCAGCTCCGG
>DATDUY010000174.1:0-2362 GCA_035290165.1 Sulfuricurvum sp.
AGTGCTGCAGCAATCATCGGTTGTGCTTCAGACAAAGTTAGAATTTTTCCGGTGCCGTCTTTGAGCATTTGGCGATTCATATCGTAATAGTCGCTCATCTCTTTAGCCGAAGGGGTTGAGACGAGCGGTGCTTGTGTGACATAACTTATGTCGAAGCTTGGAGCCGTCTTAAACTCTTTTGAGCGTTTTCCCCAAAGCGTTTTGAGTTCCGCTTCATTAGGAGCAAGGGTAATCATACCGGGTGTGAGGATCTTATAGCTGATCTTATCCGAAATGCCCAGAGCACTTCCGAGAGCTTTCTCTTCAATCGCTTTGCTGCCTGATGCCAGTAGGTAAAGTGTTTTTTGGATCAAGAGCTCTTTTTTCATCGACTCTTCATACTCTTTGATGGTTAAGTTGTTTTGCTTTAACGCTTCGGCATAAATCGTTTTATCAAAGGTACCCTCTTTTGCAAAGACAGGCTGAGACTTAATCACATTCCAAAGTTCCTCATCGGTAATCATCAATCCGTAGCTGTTGGCAAGGTTGAGCACCAATGCCTGATTCACCAGTTGACGAAGCGCTTGGCGTTGAAGCCCGAATTGCTGTGCTTGCTTCTCGTCAAATTTTCCTTGGAAAAGCTGATTGTATTGGTTAAAAAGGTTGGAATAGCTTTTTTGGAGTTCTCCGGACGTGATAGAGATATCTCCTACTTTGGCAACCGCACCGGCTTTGTCTCCGTAGCTGTATTGTCCCCATCCGACGAATCCCGCTCCGATAAAAGCGATGGTAGAGATCCAAATCGTAATGACCAAGTATTTCCGATGGCGTTGCATCCAAGTAATCATATTAAACGATCCTGTTGTAAAATTCAGATATTCTATTCACTTTACCATTAAACTTGGATGAAAATAGGTCACGGCTAACAGATGTTATCATAAAATAATCAACTTTAGAGGCTTTCAATGAATAATTTAGAGATATCGACGCGGGATTTGAGTGTTTTGTGGCATCCGTGTACCCAGATGAAAGATCACGAAACTATCCCTCTGGTCCCTATCGCCAAAGGAGATGGGGTCTATTTGGAGGATTTTGAGGGGAATCGGACGATTGATGCGATCAGCAGTTGGTGGGTCAATCTTTTTGGTCACTGCAACCCGTATATAAATCAAAAAATAATAGAACAACTTGGAAAACTTGAACATGTTATTTTGGCGGGATTTACCCACGAGGGGATTGTCCGATTATCCGAGAGATTGGTGAAACTATCCCCACATGGACTAACACGCTGTTTTTATGCCGACAACGGATCGAGTGCGATCGAAGTGGCACTGAAAATGTCCTATCACTCTCATCGAAATAAGGGGGCAGAGAGGCCGTTATTCGTCTCCCTAAGCGAGAGTTATCACGGCGAGACGTTAGGGGCTCTCTCTGTGGGAGATGTCGCACTCTACAAAGAGACGTATGAGCCGTTACTGATCCGCTCCGTTCAAACACCGTCCCCTATCAATCAAAGCATCGAGGCAGCTTTGGAAGCGGCAAAATCGTTTGAGAGTTTGCTCAAAGAACGCGGTGACGAAATTGCGGCATTGATCGTTGAGCCGTTAGTGCAAGGGGCAGGGGGGATGAAGATGTATCATCCTCTCTTTTTGAGTGAAGCAAAACAGTTGTGTGAACGCTATGGCATCCATTTTATCGCCGATGAAATTTTAGTCGGGTTTGGACGGACGGGGAGTATGTTTGCCTGTGAGCAAGCGGATATAACCCCTGATTTTTTAGTCCTCTCAAAAGGGCTTACGGGGGGATATTTGCCTCTGTCGGTTGTACTAACGACCGAAGAAGTGTACGGATCATTTTACTGTGATTATAACCCTTCACGATCCTTTTTGCACTCACACAGTTATACGGGGAATGCACTCGCGTGTGCGGCGGCCAACGCAACTTTGGATATTTTCGAATCCGAAAACGTTATAGACAATAACCGTAAAACCATTGCCCTCATCGCCGAGGAGTTAATATGTTTTGAATCGTTGCCGAGAGTTAAAGAGGTACGCCAATGCGGGATGATTGCGGCGATAGAGCTGGAGGGGTTTGACCCAAGTGAGCGGGTAGGGTTAAAAATTCATCAGCACTGTATGGCGCAAGGGGTATTGATACGCCCTTTAGGAAGCGTCATCTACGTGATGACACCGTATACCATTACGCCAGATGAGCTGAAGAGAGTATTTTGTGCGATAGAGTCGGCATTAGATAATATTTAAACGTGTTATTAGTGAGGTTTAGCTATTATAAGGGTTATTAAACTTAAAGGTCGGTGCGTGCAAGAAACTCCCCACATCCCCGTTTTGTACCGAGAGGTAGTCGAAGCGTTCTCTGCGTGCAA
>DATDUY010000175.1:0-2688 GCA_035290165.1 Sulfuricurvum sp.
AAGCGATCCCTACAAAAGCGGATGATGTGTTTCCGCTCAGCGAAAACGATCTGAAAGAGTTTTAAAATAGAGAGAAAATAATACCTTCAATAGTGCCAACGTATTGAAGGTGTGTAATTGTTAATAGTGAATTAACAAATATTTACCCAACACCGACTACAATAGCGAATATTTTTCACATAGGTATTCCATGAACAAAGTTCTTTCCTTTTTAGGCTCCATGAAAACCATGGCAGCACTTATGCTCGTATTTGCCGTTACAATCGGCTATGCTACGTTTATCGAAAACGATTACGGCTCCATGACTGCAAAAGCAGACGTATATAATGCGAGATGGTTTGAAATTCTTCTTGCGTTACTGGCGATGAATCTAACGCTAAATATCATCAATTTTAAAATGGCACGCAACGGTAAATGGCTTGTCTTTATTTTTCATGCCGCTTTTTTGATTATCCTTATCGGTGCGGCGGTAACCCGTTATATGGGATATGAGGGAGCTATGCACATTCGTGAGGGGGAAAGCAACGATGCGATCGTCAGTGCGGAACCCTATGTTACGTTTAAAGTCACTAAAGGTGATAAAACGTATGACTTTAAAGAGAACCTTTTCCTCTCCAAACGTACCTCAAACCATTTTGAGCGTACCCTAGAAGTTGCGGGGGAACAAATCCATGTCAATCTTGATAGTTACATGGGAGATGCCCGTTATGAAGCGTCGCCCGATCCGAAAGGGGAGCCGCTTTTTAATCTGATGGTGACCGGAGCGCAAGGGGCACAGCAAGTTTCTCTTAAAAAGGGTGAATTTGTCGAAGCAAATGACATTGTCATCGATTTTGATTCCAACAAAACCTTTGAAAAACCGGTCATTGCACTTAGTGTAGAGGGAGAAAAAGCCTATTTAACTGCGTCATCAACACTTGCTACTTTAAGTATGGATACCCAAAAAACTTCCATGTTGAATGCCGGAAAACATGAAATAGCGACACGCACACTCTTCCAAACGCCTCAAAGCGGATTTGTGCTGCGTGAATTCCTTCCAAAAGCATCTATGAAGCTCGTCTCTAAAGCTCCAAAAGGTCCTATGGTGCAAGGAGAAGATGCCCTAACGCTTACCTTGTCCAGCGGCGATAAAAAAGAGACCGCTGTTGTTCTAGGCTCGGTAGGCGTGGTTGGAGAAGCTAAGAAAATAGCCTTTGGAGATACTCTCATCGAAGTAGCTTATGGCTCAATTGAGCGCAAACTCCCTTTTGCCCTCGCTCTGCGTGATTTTGAACTGGAGCGATATCCGGGATCAATGTCTCCGGCTTCGTATGCAAGTGAAGTAACCGTTATGGATGAAACGAATCAAGAAAAATTTGATTTCCGCATCTATATGAACCATATCCTCGATTATCAAGGGTTCCGTTTTTTCCAATCCTCATTCGATCAGGATGAACTGGGTACCGTCCTCTCCGTTAATCGCGATCCGGGTACTTTGATTACGTATATCGGGTATTTGCTCCTTGCAATCGGAATGTTCGGTGTATTGATTGTTAAAAATGGCCGCTTTGCCGCTTTAGGGGAAAAACTCAAATCGTTGGATGTCAAAAAAACAGCAGCTTCATTAGCCATTCTCCTTATGGCGTTGGGATCAACAAACTCTATTGCTGCAGATGCTGAGAATCCGGTGATCAAAATAGCCAAAGGGTTTGATAAGACTCATGCCGATAAATTCGGTCATTTGATCGTTCAAGATTCCAGCGGACGGATGAAGCCGATGGATACTCTCAGCCATGAGATTTTGGCGAAACTCAGCCGTAACGACACCTTTTTAGGTTTGACTTCGAATCAAGTCGTTTTGGGGATGATGCTTCGTCCCGATGCGTGGCGTGAAATCGCGATGATTCGCACAGGGGATAAAGAGATCAATAAAATGATCGGTCTTCCTGAGAGTGCTAAAACAGCCGCTTTCTCTCAGTTCTTTGAAGTTCCCGATGAGATCAGCGGATACAAACTCGCACAACTCGTCGATGAAGCTAATCGTAAAGCACCGGGAAAACGGGACAAGTTCGATAAAGCCCTCTTAAGTGTTGATGAGCGGGTTAATGTCGCCTATATGGTCTATACCGGATCGCTTATACGTATGTGGCCGAAACCGAACGATAAAAACCGCAAATGGGATGCAACCATCGAAGCGTTGCAAACACTTAGCCCGAAAGAGTCTGAAATCGTCCGTCTCCTTGCTATCGGCTATTTCGGCTCCATCGATGAAGCGATGAAAAGCGGTGAGTGGAGCAAAGCCGATAAGGCGTTAGAACGTATCGATAAGTATCAGCGTTTTGTAGGGGCAAGCGTTTATCCGAGCGATGCAAAAGCAAAAGTAGAAATTCTCTACAACAAAGTCAATATATTTGAACAGTTGTGGCCTCTGTATTTCGTCGTCGGATTTACGTTGTTGATCTTGTCTTTTATCAAAATCATCAAGCCCGCTATCCGTGCGGAGTGGTTGAGCAAAGTCTCTTTTGCACTTTTGGTTCTTTTCTTCGCGGCACATACGGCAGGACTTGCTATGCGCTGGTATATCTCAGGGCATGCTCCGTGGTCGAACGGCTATGAGTCGATGATCTATATCGGATGGGCAAGTGTATTGGCAGGATTTATCTTCTCACGCCGTTCGGTTATGACGATGGCGGCTACGGCGATTATGAC
>DATDUY010000176.1:0-2262 GCA_035290165.1 Sulfuricurvum sp.
GGCGATCGTGTTGGCGGTAACGGGGGCGATGACCAAGATATCCGCCCATTGCGCAATTTTGATATGGTTGAAATCATCCGCCCACGATTCGTTGGTATCATCGAGGACACGATTGCGGCTTAGCGCTTCAAACGAGAGCGGAGCGACGAACTTTTTGGCGGCGGGGGTCATAACGACCCGTACTTCGGCTCCCGCTTTGATGTAGAGGCGGAGGAGTTCGAGCGATTTGTACGCCGCAATCGATCCCGTAACACCGAGGAGGATTTTTTTACCCTCTAAAAGGTTGCTTGGGATGCTCATGCTTTCCCTTTTCCGAAAAATTTGGTGAAGAATCCCGCTACTTTTCGGATCGGGGTGCGGCTGAGGATGAGGATGTCACTCTCGTATTTGCCCGCTGTCACGGTCGTACCTGCGGCAATCATAACATTGTCGCTAATTTCTACGGGTGCGACGAGCTGAGTATCGCTTCCGACAAAGACGTTTTTACCAATGATGGTTTGGTATTTTTTGACCCCGTCGTAGTTACAGGTGATGGTTCCTGCTCCGATGTTGCTCCCCTCGCCGATGGTGGCGTCGCCGAGATAGCTCAAATGTCCCGCTTTGACTCCCTTAAGAGTCGATTTTTTTACTTCAACAAAGTTTCCGATGTGGGTATCTTCCAACACACTTAGAGGGCGCAAATGAGCCAGCGGACCGACGTCGGAATTCGTTACGGTTGAGTCTTCGATAACGCTGTGGGCTTTGATATGGGAGTTTACAATGAGGGTATTACCGCAGAGCCGTACACCGTTTTCGATCACACACTCCCCCTCAAATTTTACCCCTTCTTCGAGGTAAATGGTATGAGGCAGCTGCATAATGACCCCCGCATTCATCCACGTGCGGCGCAGACGTTCCATCATAATCATCTCGGCATTGGTGAGATCGTTTTTGGAGTTGACCCCTTTAAACTCCACCTCTTCGACAAAAAGAGGTGAAATAGAGAGAGCGTCACGCCGCGCCATCTCGATCACATCGGTGAGGTAGTATTCCCCTTGGGCATTGGCATTGGACAATCGAGGGATATAGGTTTGCAGTACGTGATGCTTGAACGCATAGACACCCGCATTGACGGTATTGATTGCTTTTTCGCTCTCTGAGGCATCTTTCTCTTCGACAATCCGCTGGACACGATCGTTTTCAATGACGACACGTCCGTATCCGCTCGGGTTTTCGAGAGAGATAACCGACATAACGATGTCGGCAGGATTGGCGAGAAATTTTTCAATTGCTGTGCGCTCAATCAGAGGCATATCACCGTTTAGAACGAGGACATCATCGTATTTGGGTTTAATCCCCATCATCGCTCCCCCCGTACCGGGAAAATTCTCGGCATCTTGGGTGACAAATGTAAGATGCGTAAAATATTTCTCCATAGCGGTAATGACGGCATCTCTCTGGTGGGCGACGACCACAATAACGTCGTCGGTAATTTCCCGCGCGGCTTTAATGCTGTAGTAGAGCATCTCCCGTCCGCATATCTCATGGAGCACTTTCGCTTTCGGCGATTTCATCCGAGACCCTTTTCCGGCGGCTAAAATGACGATAGAGAGAGAGTTCAACATAGATGCTCCTGCGAATATTTCATGCAATTTTATCAGAATTTAATCAAGATAGAGACTTAGGTTGTGGTATTATCGCCTCTTTAAAAACTATTCTTTATCCACGGAGTCCGGTTTGGGTCGTTTAGCCTTTTTTCTCTTTATGATCCCTCTAATGCTTTGGGGTGCCGAGCCGCAGATTCCTGCGATGAATTTTAATCTTACCGCTCCTGAGTCTCCGGCGGAAGTGGTCAGCTCGCTCAATGTCCTGCTGGTGCTCACTGTCCTCTTTTTGGCTCCGAGTTTAGTGCTCGTGATGACGACGTTTACCCGCTTTGTCATTGTCTTCGGATTTTTGCGTCAAGCTCTGGGAACACAGCAGGTTCCTCCGACCCAGCTTTTGGTAATGCTTGCTCTGATTCTGACTATATTTGTCATGGAGCCGGTGGCGACGAAAGCATATGATGAGGGGATTAAACCTTACAGTGAAGAGTTAATCACCTACGATGAAGCGTTCGAGAAAACAACCGAACCGTTTAAAAGCTTTATGGTGCGCAATACCCGTGAGAAAGATTTGGCTCTTTTTCTCCGTATCCGCCATATGGAAAATCCCCAATCGATCAAAGAGGTTCCTCTCACTATCGTCATCCCTGCGTTTATGATCAGTGAACTGAAAACGGCG
>DATDUY010000177.1:0-7624 GCA_035290165.1 Sulfuricurvum sp.
ACTTTAGCATGATGATATGTCGGAGTGATAATGAGAATATCGGAACTATTTTTTAAAGAACGATTGAGGAGATGAATAAAACGACTGTGATGCGCAGGAAAATTAAATATAGTTTCCTGCGGATAAACAGTGCTAAAAGTAAAAAGAAGGAGAAGAAGTTTTATCATTTAATTTTTTTTTAGTTACAATGATACCATTTAGCTTTTGATAGAACAAGAACATACTATAAGAAGGGTAGCAAAGATTATGAAAATTTTGCTTTTTAACGATAATCCGGTAGTTCGAAAACTGGTAGCGCTCAGTGCACAAAAAACGAAAGACGATTTAAGTGTCATTTGGTCAGTTGATGAGATCGAAGCGTCTGAATATGATTTGCTCATCGTTGATGATGCATTGTACAGTGATGAGATGTTTGAATCTCTCAATGAGAAAATTATTGTTAAAAGTACATTATTTATGGCGACGCGGGGTCAAGCGGTACCTGTTGGATTTGATAACGTTATCAATAAACCGTTTTTACCTACCGATTTAGTCGATATGTTTGTTCAAATTGAAAAGAAAGTAAGTCCCGCTTCAGAAGCAAAAAGTGATGCAAAAGAAGTGAGTACTCCAAGTGAGCCGATGTATGCCATTAATTTGGAAGATACTCTTCCGGATTTAGAAGGTCATGAAGATGAATTGATGGATGTGGAGCACTTAAATGATACGGAAGATGAGTTTGATTTTAGCAGCTTAGAAGATTTTGACGAAAAACTTCCGGAAACCGCCATTTTAGACAAGGAAGAGGTTGAGGAAGTTCAAGGGCTTTTGGAAGAGACCGAAGAGGAAAACAGTGAGGTCGAAGAGGATGCTTTTGCTCAAGAGATCGGTGAGATGATTGTTCCCCAAGATGAGAATCTCCTCTCCTCAGAGATGGAAGATGAATTTTCATTTGATGATGACCTTATCCCTCAAGAAATTGAAGGAGAAATCCTAAATTTTGACACTGCTTTGGAAGATGCCCGATTATCTCAAGAGGATGAACTGCCGCATAAAGAGATGCTGGACGAAGATGACTTTGACGATATTGAGTTCTCTGCTCCGTTAGAGGAAAACACGGGGGAGGAAGAGGATGAAGAACTTCTATCGTTAAGCGAAGAGCCTCTTTCAAGTGATGAAGATAGCTTGGATGAAATGGATCTTTCTTCACTTATGGATGATGATGAACTGGGTGATTTGGAGTCTAAAATTGAAAATGCCGTGAGCAATCTGGAGAGTGAAGAGTTGGATAGAGAATTGGAATCGGATGATTTTGGACTCGACTTTGACGATTCTGCGCTGGATGAACTAACCGTTAATCAAGAAGAGAGTACAGGATCGGAGAGTGATGATTCTGAAGATTTCGATGAGCTGGATATGCTTGATGAGAGAGAGCTGAAGCGGGCAATCGGCGAAGAGATAGAGGATGACGAACCAGCTGTTTATGTCGGCGAGGGAGATGCGTCACTTGTGGCTGAAACTTTGGATGAAGTGATGAATGCATCACCGTTCACTGAAGAGGTGGAAGAAGCTGAGACTACGTCACATGCAGAGGGGGTAGAAGCGCTTCAAGCCCTTTTGAAAGCACTATCCAATGAGAATGTTGCCAAATCGCTTAAAGGGATGAATATCAGCATTAATATAAATTTCGGGAATGACAAGTGAATCGTCACACTGGAGCAATATTAGTATTGTCCGGTCCTAGCGGTGCCGGTAAAAGTTCATTGATTACCAAAATTAAAGATCACATCGGTCCTATCTATTTTTCGATTTCAACCACTACGCGTCCTATTCGTGAAGGGGAAGTGGACGGTGTCCATTATCATTTCGTGGATCTTGAAGAGTTCAAACAAGACATCGAGCAGGAGATGTTTTTAGAATATGCGGTCGTCCACGGCAACTATTACGGAACCTCTTTAGGCCCGGTTAAAAAAGCACTCAAAGAGGGGAAACTCGTGATCTTTGATATCGATGTCCAAGGGCATGATGCAGTACAAAATCGCCTTAGTGATATTACAACATCGGTATTTATTACTACCCCTTCACTCGGAGAGTTAAAACGACGTCTTCATAACCGCTCTACCGACAGCGAAGAGGTAATTTCCGGTCGTATTGAAATGGCGAAACGGGAAGTTCAGCGGATCAGTGAATACGATTTTTTAGTAGTAAACGACAATCTGGAAGAAGCAGCTGAAATTTTAGTTTCGATTGCCAAAGCGGCACGAATGAAGATACCGACGCTACAAATCAATGAGTTCGTCCAAGCATGGGAAATTTCATAGAACCTTTTGCGTTGATGTATTGATCAAAATACGTTATACTTCCCCACTTAATTTTACATAAGGAACTCACCTATGAGTATGCCAAGCGGAACTGAATTATTATTGATTTTCGGAATTGTTATTTTGTTATTCGGTGCAAAAAAGATTCCTGATCTTGCCAAAGGTATCGGACAAGGGATCCGTAATTTCAAAAAAGAGATGAAAGAGGATGAGTCAGTAGCTACTACAACTCCGACTGAAGCTCCGAAACAAGTTGATACGACTGCATCTACAACGGTAGAAGCTCCTAAAACTACCACACAAGCGTAAGCCTTGAAACAGCGAGTCAATGCGCTGTTGCGCGATAAATTCAATACAGACGTTATCCTCGAAAAACCGAAAGATCGCTCTTTCGGACACTTCGCTACCCCTATCGCTTTTTCCCTTGCTAAAGAGCTCAGAAAATCTCCTATGGCGATTGCTGAAGAGATTGCAGAATCATTTGGCGATGAGTCGATGTTCAGTGCCGTTGAATCGGTTCAAGGGTATATCAATTTTCGCCTCTCAGAGTCATTTTTAGATGAGTACGCTTCATGGGCGTTGAGTCACGGAGAGCAATTTGGAAGCAGCGATAAAAAAGGTTCTATCCTCCTTGAATTCGTCAGTGCCAATCCGACAGGTCCCCTTCATATCGGGCATGCACGCGGCGCAGTCTATGGTGACACTATCTTGCGATTGGGTCGTCATTTGGGCTACGATATTACGGCGGAATATTATGTTAACGATGCGGGAAATCAGATCGATTTGCTCGGTGTTTCTTTACAACTTGAAGGGCGCAGCAGCTTGCTCGGCGAGAGTGTTGAGTGGCCGGAAAAATACTATCGCGGTGAGTATCTCAGTGACTTGGCACGAGATGTGGTTTCCCTCTTCGGTGAAGAAGCACTGCGCGATGAGAGTCGTCAAAAAGAGTTGGCACTTTGGGCAAAAGATAAAATCTTAGCCCTTATCGTCGATGATTTGAGTGCGATTAATGTCCATTTTGATACATTTGTCGGTGAAGCATCCCTCTACAGTGAGTGGGATCGTGTAATGGCAAAAATGGGCGAGGGTGTTTACCAAAATGAAGGTAAAACTTTTATCCGATCTTCTGAACATGGGGATGACCATGACCGTGTGGTCGTTCGTGAAGATGGTCGTCCGACCTATCTTGCGGGTGATATCATTTACCATAACCAAAAGTTTGAGCGCGGATATGAGGATTATATCAATATCTGGGGAGCGGATCATCACGGTTATATTGCCCGTGTGAAAGCGGCAGTGAACTTTTTAGGGTATGACTCCGAGAAGCTTGAAGTACTCCTCTCTCAAATGGTCAGTTTATTGAAAGACGGCGAGCCGTTTAAAATGTCCAAACGTGCCGGAACTGTCATCTTGATGAGTGATGTCGTCGAAGAGATCGGTGCGGAAGCATTGCGCTTTATGTTCGCCTCTAAAAAGTGCGATACGGCTCTTGAATTTGACATCGAAGAGCTCAAGCGCCAAGACAGCTCCAACCCGATCTATTACATCCAATACGCGCATGCCCGTATTCAGACATTGATTGCAAAAAGCGAAAAGAGTATGGATGAAATTATGGCATCTCATCTGCATGGTTTGAGTGCGGATGCAGACGGATTGCTGTTCGAAGCGTTGTTATTGCCGGAGATTATCGATGATGCCTTCGAATCGCGCCAAGCGCAAAAACTCCCCGACTATCTCAAAGTAGTAGCGGGAAGGCTGCATAAATTTTACTACGATACCCGTATTATCGGCAGCGAAGATGAAGCAAAATTGCTCAAACTTCTTCTTGTCGTTGCCCTCTCTATCAAAACAGGGCTGTCACTTCTCGGAATTCAAGCGAAAGACCGGATGTAATTCCGCTCTTTTCTTTCTCTTTATCCCAATAACCGCGTTATATTTTGTCGAAGCATATCGTTCTGATGAGCGATAGCGATTTGAGATACATCGAGTTTCAGATTGCTTTGCTGAAAATCCTTAACAGCGTTTGCCATATCGGTATCAGCGATTTGGCTTTTTGCTGCCGAGGTTTCAGTAATTTGATTTAAAAGTCTATCGGTTGCACTGGTAAGAGCGTTCGTCGTAGAACCGATATCCGAACCCGCCTGCGCCAATGTTTCACGATAGGCTTGAATTCCGTCTTGATTTTCAATGGAGAGAGAAGAGGGAGAAAGGCTCGGGATGGAAGTGGAGATGCTGTTGTCTCCTAATGAGAAGGTCGGAGTGCTTCCAAAAAGAGAGTTTCCGTTAAAACTGCTCCCTTCGATACTTTGCTGCATTGATTCTACGGTACGGCTAAATTCGTTTTGAAGCGTCTCTTTTTGAGATGCGTTGAGTGCATCATTATTGTAGCGGACACTGAGATCATTCAGCTTTTGGGTTTGATCGCTCAAAGCGTTGAGGGTTCCGCCTGCAATCTGCATCATGGAGATACCGTCATTACCATTCATAAGCCCTTGTGACATAGTAGAAATCTGATTTTGCAGCATACCGGCAATAGTACGTGATGAACTATCTTCCATTTTGAGTTCAACGGCAGCTGCGATTTTATCGAGTGTTTTATCTCTCTTTGATGTCTCAGCATTCATCTGGGGAAGCGGATTAAATTGGGTATTTAACTGCATAACATCATCCTTTTTTCTCTAATTATTTTAGAATAGCACTGAAGTGATTAAAATCGGATAACATTTTTCGGCTAAATACGGTATGCGCTACGTCACAGCAATGCTATAATTTCGCTATTGAAAGCAAATGAGGAGCATGGAATGGTAAAAGTCGCGGCAATACAGATGCAGATGAGCGAAGATAAAAATTCCAATGTAGCTAAAGCAGAAGCTATGGTTCGTGATGCGGCAGCTGAGGGAGCTAATATCATTTTGATCCCTGAACTGTTTGAAGGGTATTATTTTTGCAAAGATATGGATGAGAAATATTTCGAATGGGCGCAACCTCTCGAAAATAACCCTTTAATCGGACACTTTAGCGCTTTGGCAAAAGAGTTGGGTGTTGTATTGCCGATCAGCTATTTCGAGCGAGACGGAGAGCACTATTTTAACTCACTGGTGATGATCGACGCCGACGGTACCGTGATGGAGAATTACCGTAAAACCCATATTCCCGACGGTCCGGGATACGAAGAAAAGTTTTATTTTGAGCCGGGAGATACGGGGTTTAAAGTGTGGCAAACCCGTTACGGGAATGTCGGTGTCGGTATCTGTTGGGATCAGTGGTTCCCTGAAACGGCGCGTTGCCTCACCCTCATGGGTGCCGATATGATTTTCTATCCCACCGCGATTGGAAGTGAACCTGAGATCGGTGTCGATTCGGCGTCACATTGGCAGCGGGTACAGATGGGGCACTCAGCGGCAAACATTATCCCTGTTATCGCCGCCAACCGCATCGGTGAAGAGGTGGGGGAGAGCTGCACCCTTACGTTTTACGGCTCTTCGTTTATTACCGACCATACGGGTGCAAAAGTTGCGGAAGCATCACGAGATCGTGAAGAGATCCTCTACAGCGAGTTTGATCCTGTCTCCATTCGGGAGCACCGCCACTACTGGGGATTGATTCGTGACCGAAGAGTGGAGTGTTACGGAGAAATCGTAAAAAACTGATTTTGTGGAACTTCTTTTGCTTTAGTGAGGTAATGAATCACTAACGGGGGTTGCTGTGAGAGTCGTTTTACGCAATAACGCTATCTTTGTTCAAGGGAGTACCAACACTCTCGAAGAGTCGTGGATGGAAGAGTTCTTTGATCATCATATCCATAACACGCTGTTTTTGGATAATGGGGTGTTGGTACTCAATAACGAAAACTCTTCAGATCAAAAAGAGGAGTTTTTAGAGACTCTGAGTGAGCGTTTTACAAAAGCCAATGAACTCACAAACGCCTTTTACAGCAGATCGTTAAAGCGGTGCAAGACAGCAGCCGTTCGGATCGAAGTCCCGTATCGTGAGAGTGAAAATGTCGATGTCGAAGTCTATGCGTTCGGTCCGGATCGTGTTAAATTTACGGTGTTGACTCCTAATCGGTGGGTTATGCGCTACCTCAAACAGCAACTCTCCAATATGGTTACCAGCTCGACACATGACGGCATTTTTATCGACGTTAGAACACCTCAAGCCAAAGCGCGTCTCGAAAAAACCCTCAATCGCCGCGAAGTGCTCCATTTTGTTATCAATTACCAATACGATGATGCATTTATGAGTCGATTGTACAGTCATTACAAAGGGTGGGGACATAGCAATGATGCGATCGATAAGATGATCCGTTATCACGCTATTTTTGAGATTCCGATGGGTTCATCTCCTGAAGATTTGAAAAAACGGTATCGTACGTTGGCAAAACGGTATCATCCTGACCGAGTACAGAGCAAAAATCCTAAAACAATTAATAAATATACCGAGAAGTTTCAGCTTCTCCAAGAGGCATACGGCGCACTACAAGCGGTCAGTTAAGACGCTTAAATCTTCGGCGTAAAAACGGTAGAGCCGTTTCTCTTTCATATCATTCAGTTCGTTTGAAAATCCCCGTTTGGTAAAGAGAAATATTTTATCGGGTATCAGGGAAAGCTTGGTGCATTTTTCTTCAAGTTTATGAAACTCTTTTTTATTCACTTTGTGGTTCGTCCACTTGCACTCTCCGACCCACGTCTCCCCCTCCATTGTCTCGGTGAGGAGATCGATCTCCACTTCACGGTTCCAATAGCTTCCCGAATCGAGAATATCACTCTCAAATTTTGGTGCTAAAATCTCACGAATATAAAGGTCGCACAGCTCTTCGAACGTAAAGCCGACAAAAGCATTGAAATGGGTGTGAAAATGTTCATAAAAAGGGAATGTATTTCCCTCTCGGATCGATTTTGAAAAAGGTTCTACAAAGGCAAACCAAAAGCGTAAAAAGGGAGAGGAAAAACGAAATTTATGGGAAATTCGGTGGTGCTCGATCTCTTTTTTAAACCGTTGTTTGGGGTGAGCCCGCTCAAGAGGGATTTCACGTGAACGCTCCAATGTCAGATACCCGCTGGTGCGTAAAAATTCAAATGCCTCATTCCCCCGCTCTTTACCGATACGGGCACGACGGAATGCTGATCCTTCTCTCCGATCTCCTACTGCAACGGCGTGGAGAAGATTAAGATATAAAGGATCATCGTTAAGTGCCAAGAGGAGGTGTTCTCGATGGGATTCAAAGTGCTCAAGGATATGACGACCGATAAGGGATTCGATCGCCTCATCTGCGTCAAGGGGCTCAGGGTATCCCCCGAAAATAGCAAACAGCTCAACACACT
>DATDUY010000178.1:0-4835 GCA_035290165.1 Sulfuricurvum sp.
AAAGAGCGGCTAGAGCGGGAGTTTAATCTCGATCTCATCGCTACCGCACCATCCGTTATTTATAAGGTTTACAAGACCGATGGATCGATGATCGAAGTGCAGAATCCGAGCGAACTCCCTGAACCGCAAACGATCGAGAAAATCGAAGAGCCGTACGTCCGTGCGACGGTTATTGTTCCGACCGATTATTTGGGGAATGTGATTACCCTTTTGACCAACAAACGGGGAATGCAAGAGAAGATGGAGTATTTGAACGAAACTCGTGTCATGCTCATCTATATCATGCCAATGAACGAAATCGTTGTCGATTTTTACGATAAGCTCAAATCAACCTCCAAAGGGTATGCGAGTTTCGATTACGATCCTATCGAATTTCGTCAGGGCGACTTGGTTAAGCTTGATGTCCGCGTTGCGGGAGATGTGGTCGATGCCCTCAGCGTTATCGTTCCGCGAACTTCTGCCGATATGCGCGGACGTGCCCTCGTGAGCAACATGAAAGAGATCGTCCCGCGTCAGCTGTTTGAAGTGGCGATCCAAGCCTCTATCGGAAACCGTGTTATCGCTCGCGAAACGGTCAAATCGATGGGGAAAAATGTTACCGCAAAATGTTACGGGGGAGATATTTCCCGTAAACGAAAACTCCTCGACAAACAAAAAGAGGGTAAGAAACGGATGAAAGCAATCGGGAAAGTTCAGCTTCCCCAAGAGGCATTTATGTCCGTCCTCAAGATGGACTAACCCATGCGCTGCATGATGTGCGAACGCCTTAGCTGGACGCACATCTGCTCTTCCTGTCAACAATCACTCCTCACTCCGACACTTCATAAACGCGAAATTCTAGGGGATATTCCCGTCTACTCTTTTTTTCCCTATAACGATATCGAACCTCTGTTACTGACCAAGCATACCGATCTTGGATACTATATGTATACGATTTTGGCAAAGAGAGCATTAGGGGAATTCGCAAAAAATTGGCAGTATGAGAATTATGTTGCCTCCATCGGAGTTGACGATCATGCCGCGAGCGGGTATAGCCATACGGCGGTACTAAACCGCGCGTTGAAGTCTCAAAATATTACCCCGCTGTTTGGAAAACTTCGTGCATCAAATCCTCATAAATATGCGGGGAAGAGTGCCGAAGAGAGGCTGATGAATCCTCGGCAGTTTCGGTATAAGCCGTTTGAGGAGAATGAGGTCATCTTGGTTGATGATATTGTCACCACAGGGACGACACTCAGCGAAGCGGCAGAGACACTGCATGGGCATGGAAAAAAAGTGATCCTTTGTCTCACCCTCACCGATGCGGAGAACCGCTAAGGAAAACTTTTGAGAAGTTCCCGAAGCATTTGATCATGGGCAGTCGTATTATCGATCTCCATTCGGCTCAAATCAGATGTAAACGCGGCGCGGTAATTAACCCCTTTTGGGGAGAGATCGGCATTAACATCGGCATTAAATCGTATAAGCGGTTGGGTAATTTGATAGTGTTGTTTTAAAACACTCGGAATAGTTGAACCCTCTAAGATCGATATCTGGAGTTTCCCTCCCGTTGTATTTAGATCGGCATACGCGGAGATCTCTCCTTTAATAGGGGAGGGAAGGGCAAAAAGTTTAAAGGTTTGTTCTGCATCGCCCCCTTTGAGATCAAAGGTGATGGAAGAGGGCTCCAAATCGGGGATAAGAACAGTGATAGAGGTATCACTCTGTGCAACATCACTAGAGGCGCGCAGACGTAAAAGTTTTTCATCCCCTTCGACTCTTCCCTTCACGTGTATTGCTCCGGCTAAGGGGATACCGACAAATTGTTCTAATATTCCGGCATGCTCTAAAGATGCATCGAGTATGATTTTCACATGAAAAGGTTTTACCCGTCCGTATCCATCTGCCAATAGTGATTTAAGGGTGAACGATTCGTTACTATCTTCCATAATAGGTGTCGGTGTGAAATGATCGGTATGGGTACTTAGAAGAATATCTCCCTCTACGTCACGCTGATCGAATCCTTTTAGATTAATTTCACCGCTGAGCAATGTGTCAGTTTTTGAAGGGTAGCCAAGGAGACGGAGAAGGCTCTCATACCCGATGGCATCCATCTTGAGATGCAAAGATGCGAGATGAAAGCGGTGGAGTTCTGTTTGATACAGGAAATTACCTCCGAAAATATCTCCGGTACCGTGAATAGTGAAAGAGGAGATACCGCCGCTGAGGGAGCCTTCTGTTTTGAATGCTTCAGGCATAGGGTTGAACCCGTTGCCATGAAAACACTCTACTCGGTAATGGGCATACATTCGGAGTGTTAGAAGCGAGAATCCACCTTGTGTGGAGAGGGTGTTGCCAAAGTCGTCTTGGAAAAGGAGCTGAAAACGGTTGTGAGTAAGAGAAAATTCTTGGAGATTGATCGGCGTAGATAGCGCTGAGGAGAGTGATCTCTCGACAATAGGGCTCATCAGGCGATTCCCCACCGGAGTGAACAGCAGCAGAGCAAGTATTGCGATAAACCCGAGAATAAAGAGGAGACCTCTCCCTATCACGGTGCGGTGAAAGTTGCGTATACGTTTCATGTGAGAGCCAATATCCAAGGGGTACCGATAAGGATAAAAATAAGGAAGGTAAGGAGTGTCACCGCACCGCCGTAGATATAGATATCACGGGCGCTGATGTAGCCGGAGCTGAGATAGATTGCATTACACGAAGAACCCTGAGGAGTGATCGTCGCGTTGAAATTGGTCGCAAACAACAGCATCATTGCCATCAGCTCTCCCGGTACTCCCGCTTGAACCCCGATCGCCAAAAAGATACCGAACAGTGCCAGAAGGTGGGCGCTTTGGGAGACAAAAAGGTAGTGGATCAAGACATAGACTAAAATAAGCAAGAGATAGACCCAAATCCATGAAAGCCCTGCTAAGTAGTAAGTAAAGTGTTCGGCGATGGCGTTCATAAATCCCTGTTCGGCGAGCTGGGTGCTCAGACCGAAAAGGATAGCAAACCAGATAAGGGTGCTCAGCGCTTCCCCTTGACTCCTGAAATCATCGACACCGAATACTTTCGTCGCCATTAAAATCCCTAAACCGCCGAAGGCAACCGCCGCTTTGTCGATAGGAAATATTCCAGAAAGTGCCCAAAGGGTGAGCATGGAGAGAAATACTCCGGCGGTAATCCACTCGTTGCGGCTGATACGACCCATGTGCTCCAATGCGACGGCGGCTTTTTGAGGGGCATCGGGGGTTTCTTTCATTTCCGGGGGATAGATACGGTAAAGCATCCACGGGATGAGAGCAAACGCGATCAGTGTCGGAACAATAGCGTATAAAAGCCAGCTGCCGAATGTAATATGGATTCCCATCTTCTCGGCAATTCCGACACCTACAGGATTGACCGCCATCGCCGTGAGCCAGAGTCCTGAGGAGATCGTAAGCCCCGCCATCGACGTCATCATCAGATAGCTTCCCGCCTTGCGATGGGTATTGTCTCCCACTTTCGAACCGCAGTCGTGTGCGAGACCGTATACGATGGGGTAGAGGACACCGCTTCGGGCAGTGTTGCTGGGGAATGCGGGGGCGATGAGGATATCGGTAGCAATAACACTGTACCCCAGTCCCAGAGTCGAATGTCCGAATTTGCGTATAATATGAAGAGAGAGCCGTTTACCAAGCCCTGATTTATGGACGGCATGGGAGACCAAAAATGCCGCAACGATAAGGAGGATAAAACTCTCCGAAAATCCCGCATACGCTTTTGCGGGCTCAATAACTCCCGCCAAAACGCTAACGGCAAGGGCAATGATTGCGGCGGCGATAATGGGGAGGACATTGAACAAAATAGCAGCGATAGTGGTAATAAAAATAGTAAAGAGATGCCATGTTGAGAGGGAGATAGAGAGGGGAGGGGGGGTAAACCACACCCAAAGTGCAAACAATATCAACAGCAGCGGAGGATAAAACCGTTTAAAATTCACATTTTCCCCTTTGTTAGTAGCTCTTATTATAGCATTTTAGGGAGCAAAATATAGTTGATAGTATATGACTCAACTGTTTTGCATAAAAAAATTCATATACCCCTTGACAACAGGTGACTCAATGCATTATAATAACACTAGATTTCAACAAAGGAGTCTTTAGAAATCATGTCAAATACAATCAATGAAGAGCAAATCAGCGAAGAACACGTTACCCCAACAGAGGGTGAAGAAGTTGTTGCTGAGAGCATGAATGAATTAGAAACTATACAAGCCGAACTGGCGTCGTTCAAAGACAAGTACGCTCGCGTACATGCCGATTTCGACAATATCAAAAAACGTCTTGAGCGTGAAAAATATCAAGCGCTTGAGTACGCAAACGAAAAATTTGCCAAAGATTTGATTCCCGTAGTGGATTCACTCTCTATGGCAATCGGTGCTACTGCGATTGAAGCAGATGCAAATGTGCTTCTCGAAAAGCTCAAAGAGGGTGTAGAGCTGACAATGAAACAGCTCTTAAGCGTTCTTGAAAAACACGGTGTAACAGCTGTGGATGAGTCTGAACCTTTCAATCCTGATATTCACAATGCCGTACAGCGTGTGGACAGTCCCGATCATGAAAGTGGTACAATTGTAAACACTTTTCAAAAAGGGTTTCGATACAAAGAGCGCACTCTAAGAGATGCGATGGTTGTAATAGCCAATTAAAGTGCATTTGGGCTTTTACCGCCGAGGTAAAACCCAGTGTTAACGTAGCCGTAGGGGCTTTGCTCCTATGGCGTTTAAATAAATAAAAACAGGAGAATATTATGTCAAAAGTTATTGGAATTGACCTTGGTACTACCAACTCATGTGTTGCTGTCTATGAAGGCGGCGAAGC
>DATDUY010000179.1:0-5375 GCA_035290165.1 Sulfuricurvum sp.
GCTGCAGTTCCTCTATCACCTATATTGACGGAGAAAAAGGGGAGTTGCTCTATCGGGGATACAATATTAGCGATCTGGCGACAAAAAAAAGTTATTTGGACGTTGCGTATCTCCTTTTGGTCGGAAAGCTGCCGAACGAAAAAGAGCGGGCGGAGTTCGATGTTGAACTGAGAAAACGCTCCTTTGTCCACGAAGGGTTAAAACGTCTTTTTGACGCTTTTCCCGATAAGGCTCACCCGATGGCGATGATGTCGTCTGCCGTATCTGCCCTTTCGACTTTCTACTTTGAGCATCTTAACGTTACGAGTGTGGAAGAAGCTCAAATTATGGCGCGTCGGATAATCGCAAAGATTCCCACCTTGGCAGCCTTTACCCATCGGCGGATGTTCGGTATACCCTACATCTATCCCGATATTGAACGCCCGTTTACCGAAAATTTTCTCTATATGATGCGTGCCTATCCGGGAGAGAATTTGGAGATACGCGATGTTGAGATTAAAGCGCTGGATACGATCTTCACCCTCCATGCCGATCATGAACAAAATGCCTCTACTTCTACCGTACGTGCCGTTGCTTCGACGGGGGCACACCCCTATGCATCGTTGTCTGCGGGGATAAATGCTTTATGGGGCAGGGCGCACGGCGGGGCAAACGAGTCGGTAATCGCTCAGCTCGAATACATCGGCAGTGTGGATAACGTGGATGAGTTTATCGCACGCGCCAAAGATCCGAACGATGAGTTTAAACTGATGGGATTCGGACATCGGGTCTATAAAAATTTTGATCCCCGTGCCAAAATTCTTAAAAACCTTCTCGACCAGCTGAAAGATGAACTCGGGGTGAACAGCGACCTGCTGAAGATTGCGGAGAAGATTGAGCAAATCGCGTTAAATGATGAGTATTTTATCCAGCGCAAGCTCTATCCCAATATCGATTTTTATTCCGGTCTGATTCTGACGGCTCTTAAAATCCCGAAATCGATGTTTACGATTATTTTTGTAATCGGTCGTTCCGTTGGATGGGTTGCACAATGGATTGAGCTGAAAAATGATCCGGAAATGAAAATTTCACGCCCAAGACAGCGTTACATAGGTGAAGTGAAAAAAGGTCTCTAAATAATTTGCTATAATGAGAAACTTTATATTTTGACTGGAGCTTTAATGGAGTGTAAATTCCCCACTGTCAATGCTACGAATGATGAAATTAAAACTATTTTAGATGAGGTAAAAACGATTGCAGTCTTGGGGCTCTCTCCCGATTCCAGTAAAGACAGCTACCGTGTAGCGGAATATCTCAAAAATGTCGGATACACGATTATCCCAGTCTATCCGAAAGAAGAGAATATTTTAGGGGAAAAAGTGTATCGAAGTCTTGCCGAAATTCCCGGGAAGGTCGATATGGTTAATATATTCCGTAAACCCGATGCTCTAAATGCCATAGCCGATGCGTGTATCGAGCGTGGGGATGTTAAAGTGTTTTGGGCACAAAAAGGGATAGTCAATAATGAAGCGGCTGAGCGTGCCCGCAATGCGGGGATGAAAGTAGTTCAGAATCATTGCTCGATGGTAGAACATCGAATCAGTCGCGGCTAAAGGGAAAGTTTGATCGATTTAAAAACGATATACGAAGCGCATGAGCGTATCAAAAATGTTATTGTTAAAACACCGTTTTCGCATGCTCCCAGACTCTCTCAGGAATCGGGATGTCAGGTCTATCTCAAAAAAGAGAATCTGCAAGTAACGGGAGCTTTTAAAATACGGGGTGCATACAATAAAATCGCCTCTTTGACCCAAGCAGAGCGTGATCGCGGCGTTATTGCGGCGAGTGCGGGAAACCATGCGCAAGGGGTTGCTATGGCGGCTCAAATGTTTGGTGCCAGAGCGCTCATCGTTATGCCTGAATCGACCCCGTTGACCAAAATTAACGGCGTCAGCTATTACGGTGCCGAGGTTATTTTGGCGGGTTCTAACTACGATGAAGCGTATGCGTATGCAGCCCGTTACGGTGACGAGCATGGGATGGTATTTGTCCATCCGTTTGCCGATGAAGCGGTGATGGCGGGACAGGGGACAATAGCAATCGAGATGCTTGAATCTATGGACGATCTTGACGCTATCGTGATCCCCGTCGGCGGCGGCGGACTCATCTCCGGTATGGCATCAGCGATTAAAGCCCTCTCCCCCCATATCCGTGTAATCGGTGTCGGTGCGGCAGGTGCTCCGGCTATGCGAGAATCGTATGAAGCGAAGAGGGCAATTGACACTCTGGCGGTACGGACCATTGCTGATGGTATTGCGGTGCGTGATGCCTCACCGATTACCCTCGCGCATATTCTTGAATCGGTCGATGAGTTTATCAGTGTCGATGATGAAGAGATTGCCAATGCCATTTTGTTTTTGCTGGAGCGGCAAAAACTGGTCGTTGAGGGGGCAGGAGCTGCGGGCGTTGCAGCATTGTTACACCACAAGTTAGAGCATTTGCGAGATAAAAAAGTCGGAGTAGTTCTCAGCGGCGGGAATATGGATGTGACCCTTCTCTCCATCATTATCGAAAAAGGGCTTATCAAATCGGGACGCAAGATGAAGCTTACCGTCACGTTGGTGGATAAACCGGGTGCACTGATGCACCTTACCCGTATGCTGCAGGATCTCAATGCCAACATCGTCCATATCGCGTATGATCGTACCTCTACGACATTGGCGTATGGAGATGCGAACGTCTTGATCCATTTGGAGACAAAAGGGGAGGAACATCAGTCTCAAATTCGTGACTTGCTGAGTGAACATCGTTATCTCAGCAGTGAAGAACATTGAGGTAATAGCGTATGGAAGTTTTAAAATTATTAAATTTTAAACAACCCATACTGCTGCTAAAAATACTTTCCAACGGAAACTTGGGAATTATTGATGCTCAAAATACCCTCCGAATACTCGATGGAGCATCGTACGATGTTCTGGACGGGTTTAAAACCAACATACACCATGAACAGCATCTTGGAAGCTATGTCGATATGACGACGGATGGCGAATATACTGTTTCAGCCATTGCCGGAACACACAAAGCAGGCATTTTCAGTTTATCAAAAAGAGAACTCCTCTATAAAGCGGGGCATCATCAAGGTGATGTTGAGAGTGTCGGAGTCGATCCGAACGGTCGATATTTCGTCACATGCGGTCAAGACGGCAAAGGATTTGCGTGGGTTCTTAAAACCTCACGGCTTGCGTTTGCATTGCCCCCTCATGCAGATTATGTCAGTACGGTTGCATTTAGCGATAACGGCCAATGGATTGCTACGGGTGGCTACGATAAAATTATTATATTATTTAATATTGCAACTATGAAAGAGCCTGTCAAGCTGTATGGGCACTCCAGTGTCATAGTCAAAATGATCTTTTTGCCGGAAGCAAAACTTCTCTCAGTGGATCGAGACGGAAATGTGATTGTGTGGAATATCGGAAAAGGGAAAGTACTCAAACGTCTTACAAAAATGAACGACGATGTTACGTCCATGTGCATCAGTACGACAAAGCGGTTCGTTTTTATCGGGACGAAACTCGGTTATGTCGGGTTATACGATATGCAGACGATGGAGCTCATTTCACAACACTATGTTAAAGTTCACGAGACGGTAACCTCTCTGGCATTGTTGAGCAATCCGTTCCGTTTGGCTATCAGCACTCTTAAAGGAGATCTCCTTATTTATTCCCTTTTTGGGGATGAGAAGAGATACAAGGATATGCTGCGCGATGGGGGGTATAAAGCATTCTATGATGCTTTGGACGATAACCCGATGCTATTGTATTCCAAGCTCTATGAAGTGGCGGAAAAAATATGGTTGGACACAGTCGAAAAAGGGCGTCACCTTCTTGAAAAGAATGAGCGTCAAAAAGCAAAAGAGATTTTTGCCCCCTTCGCGGTTATTGGGAAGAAACAAAGCTTTATATCTCAGATGCTCAGTTCGTATGAGAAATATGAACAATACAGACTATCTGCACAAGAAGGGCACCTCGCATTAGCGTACTCTTTAGCCAAACAATACCCCTCATTTCAAGATTCAGAAATCTATCGTAAGATGGAATTGAAATGGAAAAAGAATTTTTTCAAGGCCCAAGAGCTGATTCTAACGCCAAACGGTGAAGATCAAGCACGCGAATTATTGGCACAATACCGAGGTATATCGGAAAAAACCGTACTGATTCAGCAGCTTTTTGAACAGCGTAAAATGTATGTCTATTTCAAAAAAACGATCGCTCAGCGTGATTATGTAAAATTTTTCTCTCTTGTAAAAATGTATCCGTTTTTGAAAGAGTTTGAAGAGTATACGGCTGTGATGGAGTATGCCGATAAACTCTACATTCAGACCCAAAAAGCCTATGCAGAAGGAGATTTTGCGACGGCACGAAAAGGGTGTGAAATTTTGATCTCTTTTCCTGATTATGCTCAAGAGGCTTACGAAGTGGGCAATACTATACGGATTAAACATCTTTTCTACGAAGCGATTTCTTCCAATAATCTCTCCAATGCGTTTTCCTACCTTAGTCTGTATCCTTTGCTGTATGAGACACGTGAAGGACAGATACTGGAGCGTGAATGGAACAGTGCTGTAGACAGAGCACAGAAGTATGCGGCAGCAGGCAATGCATCTGAAACCAGAGCCGTTTTTGAACCCTATTTCGGAATCCGTGATAAATTCATGGCGATGGCAGGAGTTGTCTCACAAGCGTATTGTGTACAGCTTGAAGAAAAAATACGTCGAGATTTCCCTTTGGATGTCATCGAACGGGGGATCCGTAATTATGTCACCATCTTCGGGATAGATGAGGGGATGATAAGTATTCTCGAATATTTAAAACGTGTTACTCAGTCCAAGATAGATCTCACTCCTCTTAAAAAAGGTTCGTTAGAGACGTGGGCACCGATGATGCGCATAGATGATATTACGGCAAGGGTGTAAATGGAAGTTCTGAAGTCACTGCATTTTAAATTACCGATTCTTTTAGTTAAAACACTTTCAAATAAGAGACTGGGTGTCGTAGATTCACACAATACTCTTCGTATTATTGATGCGGATACGTTTGCGGTGGTTGACGGATTTAAAACAAATATCAAACATGAGCGAAATCTCAGCAGTTATGTTGATTTAACACCCGATGGCGAATATTTGGTTTCGGCTGTTTCCGATACGAATCAAGCAGCTATATTTAGTTTATCAAAGAGAAAATTGCTGTATAAAGCAGGTCGGCATGAAGGGGAAGTCGAGAGTGTCGGAATGGACCCGAACGGTCGATATTTTGTCACATGCGGTCAAGACGGCAAGTCTTTTGCATGGGTTCTTAAAACCTCCCGTTTGGCTTTTTCCCTCCCTCCGCATGCAG
>DATDUY010000180.1:0-3601 GCA_035290165.1 Sulfuricurvum sp.
TTCTCCACTATAATTTGGCGTTAACCTATGCGCAGCTCGGCGATATGACCAAAGCACATGATCATTTCCTCCGTTCCTATCATCTGGATGCCAATAACTATATGTCGGGAATTTTTGCCCTAATGAGCTCAGAAATGATCGGGAAAAGCAACCCTAAACTCACCTCGATTCTCAAAGACAATCTTTCTCAAGAGCCGAATAAAGAAGAGTTTGCACTCTATCGGGCGATACTGGACATTACCCAAAATAATATGCCGAGTGCCTCCAAGTGGCTCGAAAATCCCTATAAAAAACGCCCTCTCTATCTCGCACTTGAAGTTGATATTGCGCGCGAAATGGGTCAAATGGAGTTAGCGCGTAAGGCGGCAAAAGAGTTAGCTTCCGCTCAGCCAAACGACATCCTTCCTCATCTGATAGTTATCGATACCCAATTTAATGATCTTAAGCCCAAAGCATTCGCTTCGTCTGCTATCAACTATCTCAAAAAACAGTCATTTCACTATGATGATCTCTATTTCGGCCCTCAGTTGACACGGGATAAAGCGATACTTATGTCGGCTATGACGGGTCAATTAACCCCTTTTATAGAACGGCTCGAAACACGGCTGCAAACCACAACGGATCATACTGCTGATATTATGGGAGCTCTTGCGCAGGCTTATTTTTACAATAAAGATTATGAAAAATCGTATACCCTCTACAATCAGCTGATTGATACCCATAAAGTTCGTGATGAAAAGACATTGTTTATGGGAGCATACGCCTCTATCGGGGCGGAACACTATGAAAATGCTATCGCATTATTGGAACTGTCCAAACTCAAAAATCCGGCATTTTTAGAGACCCGCTACGCACTGGGGCTTCTTTATATGCAGATCCAAAACAATCCTGCAGCCGTAATTCAACTGGCTAAAATGGGAAATACAGGGTTTATATCCCGTTATTTTGACTTTGAAATCGATACGGAAAAGCTCTCTTCAGAGCCCCATAAATATCACCCTCTGTAAATGAGACGCCGTAAGAGATAAAAAGAGGCGCGCAGCGGACCATAAAGCAAATACCCTGCCGCCAGAATCGCCATCCCCTCAATCGGATAAATAAAGACCCCCATCGCAACCACAATCAACCCGATAAGAAAACGGATAAAATGAAAGGTTTTAAAATTGATTTTTTTAAAGCTGGGATAGCGGATATTGCTCACCATCAAAATGGCTAAAACCAGTGCGAGAGGGAGAATAAATACTTTAAATACGGCAAAAGCTTCATAACGTTCCAGTAATAAAATCGCAATCGATATCATAATTGCCGCCGTAGGAATCGGCAATCCGATAAAAACACTCGGCTCAATCCGTGATGTCGTGACATTAAAACGGGCAAGGCGCACTGCCCCGAAAATAATAAAGAGAGCACTCACTACGATACCGATACGCCCATAACTCTCACCGATGTACAGATAAAGCAATAATGCAGGAGCGACTCCGAATGCAACGATATCGGCCAGTGAATCAAACTCAACACCGAAATGGCTTGCCGTATTGGTCATGCGTGCAACACGACCGTCTAAGCCATCAAATATAAGAGCCAAGAAGATGAACCAAGCCGCCGATTCAAATGAGCTCTCCAGAGCTAATGCGATAGCGTAAAATCCTGTAAAAATGGAAGCAGCGGTAAAAAGGTTAGGGAGAAGATAAGCGATAGGGGGAGGAGCTTGACGCATCGGATTACGCGGCGTTCAGATATCCGATGACACTCTCGCCGGCACGAACACTCGATCCGGCATTTACCGACAAACGGGTATGTGAGGGGAGATAAATAATACTTCGTCCTTTAGCCAAAAAGCCATAGCGACCCCCCTCTTTGAACTTTTGGCTTTTTTCCACTTCTATACCGATACCAAAACAGCTTTGCTCACTCAAATGTTCGATATAGATCTCTTCCCCTTTCGTTGAACGAAATGAGAGTACCGCTTTTTCATTCAACGTGTCGGAAAGGGGATTATAGAGCGGCAGTGATGCTCCGTGACGGATTTTAAATCCCTCTACGACACAATCAAACGGTGCACGTAACATCGAAACATCCCAGAGCGAATTCATAATGGTCACCTTGGACATCTTTTGGTCTTCCACCATTGTCTCTTCGATAGAGAGGACAACCCCATCAACACTGCTGATAATCGCATCCGATTCATTCTCAGCCGTATTGCGTTCAGGGTTACGGAAAATTGCCAATACAGCTAGAAACAAAGCCCCCGTAATAAACTGGAAAAGGTGCAGAGCCGTCATTGTAAAAAACAAAAAGAGAGAGCCGATCACCGCAGATATAAGCCAACCTCGTGAAGAGAGGATAAAAGTATCGTTTTGAGCGCTCATCGTATATTCCTTTTAGTCGTCAATAACTATTTTTTTGCTTGAAGGGGTATCTTTACGCGGTTCGAGCTTCGTTTCGATATTGTGATCCTTCTCATACGCTTCAATTATTTCACGTACTTGATCGCCGGAAATATTCTCTTTTGCGTACAACAATTCTACAATTTTTTCGATTGCATCACGGTACTCTTCCAACCGTTTTTTAACTTCGACATAACGTTCCTGAAGTGACTGCTTGATAAACGTATCCATATTTTCAGCCATTTTATCACTGTACTCGCGTGCTTGCGTCATTCCGCCGCCAAGGAAGGTACTGCGCTGTTTTTCGAGTACCATTAACCCTGCAACATCGCTCATACCGTACATTTGAACCATGGCTTTGATAATATCGGTTGAGCGTTCCAAATCGTTTGCCGCACCGGTGCTTATTTCGCCGATAAAGACCTCTTCCGCCGCACGACCACCAAGGAGTACATCCACCTCTGCCCAGAGTTCATGACGTTGCATCAAATATTTGTTCTCTTCCGGAGTATTGAGTGTGTAGCCCAAAGCCGCCAATCCACGCGGAACGATAGAGACTTTAGAAACTTTTTTAGCTCCCTTGGTGGTCTCTGCCAACAGTGCATGACCGCTTTCATGGTACGCAACGATCCGCTTCTCTTTTTCATCGATACGGCGACTTTTCTTGGACAATCCTGCGATCGCACGTTCAACCGCTTCACGCATATCGGCTTGACGAACCGTTTTTTGACTTTTACGCCCTGCGAGCAATGCCGCTTCATTGACAATATTCGCCAAATCTGCCCCGGCAAGACCTGCCGTGAGACGGGCAATCTCTTCAAGATCGACATCGGCATCTTGCTTCACCCCTTTGGCATGAACATTCAAGATATCGATACGCCCTTGGAAATCGGGTTTATCTACCAATACCTGACGGTCAAATCGTCCCGGACGGAGAAGTGCGGGATCAAGAATTTCAGGTCGGTTGGTAGCGGCTAGGATAATGATCGGTGTGTCGGTTCCGAATCCGTCCATTTCAGCGAGAAGCTGATTAAGCGTTTGTTCGCGTTCATCATTGCCACCCATCATTCCACCCGCTGCGCGGCTTTTACCGATCGCATCGATCTCATCGATAAAGATAATCGAAGGGGCATCTTTTTTGGCCTGTTCAAACAGATCGCGTACCCGTGCGGCACCGACTCCCACGAACATTTCGATAAAACTGGAACCTGATA
>DATDUY010000181.1:0-4459 GCA_035290165.1 Sulfuricurvum sp.
ATGAATAAAATCCTCCTCGCCCAAACCGACACCACCGTCGGTTTTCTCTCCCAAGACGCTAGGCGTTTAGAAGAGATAAAAATGCGCTCAGCCGATAAGCCTTTTCTCAAAGTCTATTGCGAATTAAAAATTTTGCGTCAAGACATTCGTCTCCCCGCACTCCATAAGCATCGTGTCCGTCATAGTAAGAAGACAACGTTTGTCGTCAAGAATCAAGCATTCCGCTATGTCAGCGATCCTGAACACGCAGCACTTATTAAACCCTATGGCTGGCTCTATTCCACCTCAGCCAATGAGAGCGGAAAAGGGTATGACAGTGCTTTTTGCCGCTCACTTAGCGACGTCATCATTGAAGATTATCGCGGCCTCAGCGAAAAAAGCGCCTCGAAGATCTTTCTTCTCAACACAACCCACTTAAAACAATTACGATAGGAGTTACCAATGAAACATTTTATGAGTGCGAATACCATTATAACCGGAACCGTCGGGCTCGCAGTCCTCACTGCCCTTAGCGGATGCCAAAGTGCACCGGAAGAACAAGCGGAAGCACAAAATAAATTCCTCGTTGTCGAACAACTGAGCAGCGGAAAATACGTTATCGTTGAAGAGATGCCGACAGAGGGACCAAGCCGTGCAATTATCAAAGAGACGGATGAAAACGGCACCGTTAGTGAGCGTGTTATGAGCGAAGCGGAGATG
This sequence comes from Sulfuricurvum sp., assembly GCA_035290165.1. Classification (GTDB taxonomy): domain Bacteria; phylum Campylobacterota; class Campylobacteria; order Campylobacterales; family Sulfurimonadaceae; genus Sulfuricurvum. Next base: position 700 of record DATDUY010000181.1, read on the forward strand.
AAAGAACTTGCTGACCAAGAGTATAAAAAGATGGAAGCAGGTCAATCAGAACTTAACGCCGAACCGCACAGTGAGGGGATGGGGCTTGGTGGCACTATCCTCGCCGCTGCGGGGGGAGCATTACTGGGAAATATGATCGGAAATATGTTAATGAACAACAAAAATGTTCAAAGACACCAAGATATGTCCAACCGTTCAGCCTATCATCGCTCATCCGCAGGGGGGAGTAAGTCAGCAACGTCCAGCCAGAAAAAAAGTTTCTTCGGCAATTCTGCTTCGAGAAGCACCTCTTCCAGCAGCAGTTTCGGAGGATGAGTATGGTATCCCTCCAAAATATCAAAGCAATCGATGATAGCACGTTGGAGCAATTCGGTTTCGGATGGCATACTGACAGTGACGAAAGCAAATACGTTGCCGACACTCTCGTTGTTGTTTCCGACAGCGAAGCCGAAGCCTATTACGAAGCGGTTAATGAACTCTACGATATGTATGCCGCTGCCGCACAGCACGTAATCGACAATAACCTCTTTTTCGATCTCGGAATCCCCTTTAATCTCATCGATGTTATCAAAAAAAGCTGGGATAATGATGTCCACTGGCACCTCTACGGACGATTTGACCTAGCAGGCGGGATCGGCGGAGCACCGATAAAATTGATCGAATTTAATGCTGATACTCCAACTGCTCTTTTTGAGACGGCCATTGTACAATGGGCATTGCTCAAACACAACGGCATGGACGAAGAGCGACAATTTAACAATATTTATGAAGCGATCAGCGATAATTTCCGCCGTCTCGTTACCTTATTTGATGATCCAAGTGACTTTGAAAAACACTATGACGGATGGAAAATTCTCTTTAGCTCTATTAGCGGTAATATCGAAGAGGAGCAAACCGCCCGCCTGCTGCAGCAAATGGCGATTGATGCAGGATTCGAGAGCGGGTTTGAACCACTTGGCGGAGTAAAGTTTGACGACGAGGGGATCTACGACAGTGCTGAAGAGCCCTACGAGTATTGGTTCAAACTCTATCCATGGGAAGATATTGCAATCGAAGAGCCTGAACTGGCTACGCAGCTCAGTACCATTATGACCAACCAAAAAGCGATTATCCTCAACCCTGCCTATACCCTCCTCTTCCAGTCCAAAGGGATGATGAAGATTCTGTGCGATCTGTTCCCTGATTCTCCTTATCTTCTTAAAACCTCTTTTGAGCCTCTTAAAGGGGTTCAGCAGGTAGAGAAACGGATGTTCGGACGCGAGGGTGCCAATGTACGAATCATGGATGCCTCAGGCGCTGTGATCGAAGCGAATGAGGGGCCTTACGGTAATTTCAAACCGATCTACCAAGAGTATGTCGAATTTCCGAAAGATTCTCAAGGCAACTGCTATCAAGCGGGGGTCTTTTTCGCCTACGAAGCGTGCGGTTTAGGATTCCGACGCGGTGGGAAAATTCTAGGCAATATGTCAAAATTTGTGGGGCATGTTTTACGATAGTGAAGTCGGTTTACCGGTAAAGTATCCCTGCGAATAATCAACATCAAGCCCTTTGAGTGTGTTGTAAACCTCTTCATCCGAAACAAACTCGGCAATTGTTTTTGCACCTATTTTGCGTGCAAAATCGATAATAGTCTCCACAATAATATGGTGACGCGTGTTCGTGCTGATTTCTCGAATCAAAGAGCCGTCTATTTTGATATAATCGACACTCAACTTGAGTATATTTTCAAAATTAGAATAGCCCGTTCCGAAATCATCAATTGCGATTTTTGCCCCTAATGCTTTAACTTTAGTAATGAATTGCGTTACTTCCGCATAACTTTCAATCCCTTCCGATTCTAAAATCTCAAATACAATTCGAGGCGCTGTAGCTGTTTCGGTGATCGTTCTGATTATCTCGCTGACGGTATGGGCATTCCGTATATCACTGTCGGAGAGATTAATAGAGAATTCCTCGCTGCGCGTAGCAAAAAGACTGCAAGCTTGATAGAGAACCTCTAAAGTGATTTGCGGGTAGAGTTTTGTTTGTTTAGCAATAGGTAAAAATTCTATCGGAGGAATAATTCTTCCAGATTCATCAATCATACGAACCAGTGTTTCATATTTATGGACTTCACCCGTTTTGAAATCAATAATCGGCTGATAATGGCAAATAATCCGATGTTCAAAAAGGGCCCTTCGGACATCCGAAGCCATTGTTAAATTTGAGCGGTATAGCTCTTCCACTCTCTCTTCTTGATTGTAAAAAGCAATCTGTTTTTTATTCTCTTTCGCATAGTGCAATGCAATATCGGCACGTGTTAATACATTCTCAATACCTAAAGCAACACCGATGGTAACTCTGATATTCAGACTCTCCTCTTTAATCGTAAACGTCTTCTCATCCAAAAGTTTCATAAGGGTACTCAAGCGATGTTCTAACTCAGCTGAACTAAGAGTATCTGAAAAAGTCAAAACAAATTCATCGCTCCCCAAACGATAACATGAACCCGATAGTGCATTGAGCCATACACCGATTTGTATCAGCATTTCATCACCGATATCAATTCCGAAAAAATCATTGATCTCTTTAAAATCATCCACATTAACAATTGCTAGAGCCGTTATCTCTCCTTGAAACAATTTTTCCTGTAGTCTAAATCGATTCGGTAAACCGGTCAGTCGATCACTGTAATATTGATTTTCGAGTTCAAGCGTTTTTTCTTTCACTGTACCCTCAAGCGATGCATTCATCGCTTCCATTTCTCTCAAATAACGATAGGTCGTCTCCTGCATCGCATTAAATGCGGTAACAATCTGTTCAATCTCTGCACTCCCCTCTTCTTCAAGAACCATCTGATCACCCGGCAGATAATCACGAACTTTCTGCGCAATTTTACCTAATGGCGAAAGAAGAGTGCGCACCCACCACACGGCAAAGAAGAAAATCAGCGTAATACTTATCCCTACTCCGTAAAAAACATTATACATGGCCTGACGTGTTTCATCATACGCCAAATCATTGTAATGCAATGTGATTGAACCCATAGTGTAGCCGGATGTCGGTTCTTTGATTTGATGAGTAACCGATATCGCATTACGTATGGATTGCGGTTTCAGCTTATCCGTGGTGTACTGATATAACAACTTGCCATTATGATCACGAACTGAAACCTCAATAACATCAGGAACCGAGACGAGAGGAGATACTTTCTCTGCAATTTGGTCATAAAATTTCAAATAGAGGGTCATTTGGAGTGATTTTTCAACGGTTTGCAACAGTAAATCTGCTTTTTGTTTTTCCGAAACCGATTTGGTATTTTCAAAAGTCATACTGATAACAACACCGAAAGTTACAAAAACCAATAAAAAAATAAGTATTAGGGAGCCCACAACTTTATAAGAGAGACGACTTCGTGAACGGTACATTTTCAACCTTCTAAAAATAAAAAAAATTATTCTATCTATCTCGCACAAAAGTTACTATAACTTTGTAATATACTATCTACTTTATTTAATCTCTCTTTAGCAGACCTTAATTCAGCTGTTATTAACGGTTTTTCTATTACATTTCATACTAACAACGTAAAGGGTGAAATCGGTGAAATGCCATATCGCATCAACAGTAGCTGAAAAAAATGCAATATTACAGCAACGGTATGCGATTTTTGTAGAGGAATTCAAATTTTTTGAACCGCAAAACGGGTCTGAGGGGATCGAATACGATGCCTATGATGAGTATTCCCTTCTGCTCGGTGTTTGGGAACACAAAAGTCTAATCG
>DATDUY010000182.1:0-4018 GCA_035290165.1 Sulfuricurvum sp.
GTCCGGACCATAGAAAAATTTCTCAAATTTGTTCCCCGAAGTCGGGGCAACGATTGCCGCAACGGAAGGTTTTACACGATTGATAACATAATCGTAATCCAACATACGTTGGATAGCGCTCGCGTTGTTGTTCCAAAAAATTGCTTGTGTATCTTTGGTAAATAAAGCACCCATATTTTTCCCCTTACTTCTCAAGTGCCATACGCACGATATCCGTTACGTGTGTTTCTGGCCCATAAACTTCGATATAAAGACCTAAACGGTCTGCCGCTTCTTTGATATCTTTAAGACCTTTTTCATAGTTCGGTCCGCCGCGACGTACATAAATACGTGTATTATGTTCTTTCATACGATCCGCATAGGTTTCGAATGATTGGATAATTCCGGTAAAGGTTTTTGCGACATCGGTAAAGTTGGCAATCGCGCCGCCGATGATAAGGATTTTATCGCGTCCCTTAGGATCTTTGTGACGTGTCATCAAATCCAAAACTGTATCCGCGTAAAACTTGGTTTCACCCGTAGTCGGTCCGCCTGAATACTCACCGTAGTTAGCAAGATCGGCAACGTTTCCGGATAGGTCTGCAATAGTATCCGCATACACAACCGAAGCACCGCCGCCGGCTACCATCGTCCAAATGCGTCCCATAGGGTTAAGAATCGTCAATTTCAATGAAGCACCCGATTTAGAGTCTGCTTCCGCAATCGCTTTTTCTTCCGGAGATTGATCTTCCATACCGAATGCTGTCGGGAACTCGGCACCGCACCATGACTCGCCCATCATAAATCCTGCAGTGTCATCAAGACGTGCAACAAGGTCAAGAATGTGCATATCGTTACCGATCATAACGATCGGGTTGATTTCAAGGTATGCGAAGTTCAAATCGCGGTAAAATTTATAAAATTGTTCAGCAAAAGCGATAAAACGCTCTTTGTTCTCAGTTGGAATTCCGGCAGGAACGTTTGCACGAATCAAATGAGCGATGTTTGCATCATCCATAGTGATGGGAATTGTTACTTCGTTAACTTTTTCTTCCCAACCCTCTTCAACTTCCATACCGCCCTCAGCCGATAGATAAAGGACATCGTCTTCACCTACTGTGGTCGCTGAAATATAGTACTCTTGATCTTGGGAGTGCGGAGTGAACGGCTCAATAATAAAATGAGTTAATGTTCCGTGTTGCCCAGAAAGCAAAGTTGTTTCGTGAGCAATTTTTTCATCGATCCATTTTGCAGCTTCTTCAAGAGTAACATCACCCGGTTTATTGGTTTTAAACAATACAAGATCATTTTTACCCCGTTTACCGAATAGCATATCCGGCTTTGCAACAAGAGCTTCTTGTTTCAACCATTCAAAGCCGTGTTTTTGCGCACATGCGCGTAATTCATCACCATTAGTTACCAATACTGATTTAAAACCATAATGAAACCCACTGAAGTATTTTTCCCAATGTTTAGAGAAAATTGCTTTACCATCGTATTCACGAATCGCTCTTTGAGCCATTGCAACTCCTTCGAATAATCTATTTAACGAAAATTATATCATTTATAGGGAGTTTGAAGGACATCTGAGATGTTTTCAGGAGAAGAAGATTATTTTTTGTTTACTTTAGTAACATATGTCTCATAAATGGGTGTATTTATGTAACTTATTGTAACTTTTTTACCATATGGATTAAACTTGCTCTCCAAGCGATAATCATCACACTGAGTGATTTCGTAAAAACGGAGCCGCAATTGCAGTTTCTCATTCCCCGCATCAACACATCGAATATTTTCGTGATGCAATGCCCCCGATAGCTCTTTTGCTATATGCATAGAATACGAAAAATGGCGGGTAGGATCACTCATAAAACGGTAAAAATAGTGGTTAAAAAAGACAGCTAATACATTGATGATCAAAAGTACAAACGCACTGTAAAAAAGGAATCGATATCTCCCCCGAAATTCCCGCAACCTAATACGATACGTGTGGAAAAACGTTTGTGCCGCGAGAGGCAATGCCAAAAGTAAAAAAGGGGCGAAGGTCTGCACTTCGACTTTCTGCCGAAATGAGAGTAATAAGGAGATCATAAACGCACTCATAGCGATCATCCATATTAAATCCCACTCTTTGGAAATCATACGGCGATAAAGGACATAGAAAAGATAGAGAAAAACAATCGGAGAAAAAATAGCGGTATAGACACCCAACGCATCCAAAAAACGGCTTTCGGGCGAACCGCCGATATGAATACCATAGAAGCTTAACGATATTGCGAAAGTAACAATACCGAAAATTGTGTAGAGATACTCTTTACGGTAGAGTCCGTACAAAACGATTGCGAAAAAAAGATAGGCAAATGCGGGGTCGATTACGATTAGAAAAGGAAGTAATCCTAATGCATATCGCCCGTAATACAGGTGAATATATCCAAAAAGGAAAAGGGAAACAATCACTAATCCGGCATTATCCACCACCAACGCGGCACTCGTGACACCGGGAAGAAGAATATAGATCAATACAATCCATAAACGATCCCCCTCACGCGAAACATAATGTTTTGAAACAGCGTAGAGTAAAACTACCGAAAGAAGATGCAAAGCGATCATAGGGAGTCGAAGCGCATAATCGTTATGTCCGAAAAAATGGAGAGAAGCGGATATCAGCAGTTGAAGAGGAGAGAAGTCACCGTATAAAATCTGTGCTTCGTGGTACCCTATCGAGAGCCCTTTTATTTGCAGAATAAGGACTAAAAAGTTAATCCCTAACAGCGCTAAAAAAAGGGTTTTCTCTCTCATAGCTTTAGAAAATTATTGAGTATCTCATGCCCGAATTCACTCATAATCGATTCTGGGTGAAACTGAACGCCGTAAATCGGTTTGTCTTTGATCTCCAACGCCATAATCTCATGGTCATCTTCGCTATAGGCAGTCGGGATAATCACATCGGGGAGATTGTTCTGCTCGACGATCAATGAATGGTAGCGAGTCGCGGTAAACATTTCGGGAAGTTTGTTGAAAATCGGGGTTTCTCCCTGACGTACCATCTTAGAAGTTTTGCCGTGCATCATTCGATTTGCCCGCACCACATTGCCCCCGAAAGCCTGTGCGATACTTTGATGACCCAAACAAATCCCTAGAATAGGAACTTTATCGGCGAAGTGGCGAATCACATCAAGTGTTACCCCAGCATCATCGGGAGTCGCTGGTCCCGGAGAGATAATGATCTTTTCCGGATGAAGTGCTTCGATCTCTTCAACAGACATCTCATCGTTGCGGATGATTTTGAGGTCCGCTCCAAGCTCTAAACAATATTGGACAATATTATAGGTAAAGCTGTCATAGTTATCAATCATTAAAATCATTACAATTCCTTACCATGCTTTGATTGTATTATACAAGCTATCGCGCTCGATAGGATCAAATCCGCTGTTCTTAATGAGTGCAACGAACTCTTCCAAATTAACACCGTGAGCACTTGCCGCCCCTGCGGCAGAGTTAATCGACTCTTTTTCGATCGTACCGTCGAGGTCATTCGCCCCAAACTCTTGTGCAACCAAAGCCAAATTCACGGTAGAGGTCACCCAATACGCTTTCAAATTCGGGACATTGTCGAGGACAATACGGCTGATCGCCATCGTTTTGAGAATTTCATGTGCCGTAATAGACTCTTTAACGTTTAAAAAGTTGTTCTCACTCTGATAGACAAGAGGGATAAAGCAGTTAAATCCCCCCGTCGCATCTTGCAGATCACGAATTCGCATCATGTGATCGATCCTATGAGCGCGTTCTTCAACGTGACCGAAGAGCATCGTGACATTGGACTTCATCCCACGTTCATGCCATTTGCGGTGGATTTCCAACCATTGAGCGGAATTGACTTTCCCTTTACAGATATAATCGCGCACTTTTTCGTCGAAAATCTCCGCACCGCCTCCCGGCATCGAATCAACCCCGTTGGCGATCATCAGCTCGATTATCTCGTCGTAGCTTTTACCGTACTCTTCGGAGAGGAAATGAACTTCTGCCGCAGTGAGCG
>DATDUY010000183.1:0-4943 GCA_035290165.1 Sulfuricurvum sp.
TTTATCTCGAATATTCATCTCTAACTCAGAAATTTGGTAATTATAATTCTCAATTGCAAGGGGATCTATAATGAGGTTGTTTCCTTCCCCTTCGATGTTCTGGATAGTAATGGATTCGAGTGCGATGACACGGGCATTGGAATAGAGGGTATCGATATGAATTTCACGAGCTATAATCTCACCCCCCACCATTTTTTTGATCCGAATAATATCGGCTTCAACTTTTCCCGCTTCCAAGATGGTGATATTGGCCTCTTTTGCTTTGAGATTGCCGCGATGGAGATGGATATTGGCTATTTCAGAAACATTGATTTCTGACTTTTTATGGGTTTGGGAACCGATATTGACTTCACATGCTTGAATCTTAGCATTGCTTCCGACCGTACCGCTCATATCGAGTTTTTGAACATCGATATTGACTCCCATGCCGACGGCATCTTCACTATCCACTTTTTTCTTGATTCGTAACGATACATCTTTATCAAATCCTGTTTCGATGGAGCCGGTTTTTTTGAAACTTGCACTTTCGATTTGGAGTTCTTGGGAAATAAGAAAGATGCCCTGTTTACGTTCTACAAAGCCGGAAACGGTTGAATAAAAGCGGATGCTTTCCTCATCTTCCTCTGCTCGGATAGATTCATGGTCGATAAGAACGTAGGTAGCATATTTGACAATCGGATCAGGAACAGCAATATGTTCACCCGTACAAGCCCTGCCGTCACGTCCGTATTTCGGAAGAATATATTCGAGTATCATTTCGTTAGGATGAACCCCCTCGATGAGACTATTCTTTTTGTTCAACTCTTTATAGTGGAGGATGACTTTGTCATTAATGGGGGAGATTGGGAGAAAAAACTCTCCGATAGGGAGACGGTAGAGAAAAGCCAACGGTCCCTCTTTTTGGATTTTGATAATGAGGCGATTGATCTCGCGACCCAGATCGAGATCATATAAACCGATGAGAAGCCCATGACGAAGCTGTTTGCGAACTATTGCCTCTTTGATCCACTCTTGAATCCCTTTTTTGAGAGGAATTTTTGAGGTTGGATTGATGATGGCAATCGCTTTGCTTTTGGTTTTATCGGTGGCAATACTGAAGTGCAAGTCAAGGTACGGATGGGGTTTGTGCAGTCGAATATGTATTTGATACTCTTGACGCAATTCAAAATGGGGTGAGCGGACTTCTACTTCGGTTGTTTGAGAGAGGAGATTGCTTTCTCTTAAAAGCTGCCACTCCTCATCCATCGACTCTTTAAAATAGGTTTCAAAGGAGAGGAGATCAAAATCAAGTTTTTCAACGCCTATTCTCTGTTCAAGGGCAACTTTTTTCAGATCTTGTGTGACATTTGAGGAGAGCACCGTGATCGGAAAAAAAGTAGACATTGTCTTTTATGGCTCCATTATCGATACCGCTTTACGCTCGTGAAAATTGAAATGACGTTCCAAGTCAGAATTATGAATCAGAACGGGGACAACCACAAGCGATGCGATGACTGCTGCTATTGTACCAAAAATTAACGATACTCCAAGCCCTCCGAAGACAGCATCACTCGCTAAGAGTGTCGAAGCGAGGATAATTGCCGCTGCGGTGAGGAAAATAGGTTTGGCACGGGTGGCGGTAGCATAGGCTATTGCTTCGGCTTTGTGCATCCCTTTATCTACCATAAGCGATTTTGTAAAATCGATCAACAGTAGGGAATTTCGGGAACTGATACCGATTAGGGCAATAAAACCGATCAAGGAGGTTGCCGTGAGAAAGAAGGTATCTGTCGTAAAAATATCCATAATCAAGTGACCGAAAAGAACGCCGATGATGGAGAGGAAACTGCCCAGCAATACGATGCCGCTGATAACAAAACTTTTGTAGTAAATAACCATTAGCAAGAAAATGAGGATCAGTGCCGCGATGAAAGCACCGCCCAGATCGACAAACGTATCGAGCGTCACTTCCATCTCCCCATCCCATAAAAGCTCATATCGCTCTTTGGTTTTTTTATCGATTAGTTCAAGATTAAAAAGACCGATTTTATTGATTTCATATTCATCACCGAACGTATCGAGGATGACGTTACGGGCATCCATTAACGGATAAACCTGTGAAACCATATCGGTTTCAGCAACGACATTCGTCATTTGATGAAGGTTCTTAGAGAGTATCATCGGATTGGATTTGACCGCAACAATATCAACAACCTCGGTAATCGGTACCATCATCCCCATTTGATTCAGGAGGGTGAGAGAGGAGAGTTTCATCTCAATAGCGAGTTTGTCGCGGGATGCAAACTTTTTTCCCTCCGGTGTCAACGTAAGAAAAATAGGGATTTGATCGGTTGCGCGCTGGGAGTTTTTGACCGCGACACCCATCCCTTCAAATGCGAGATATAAAACATCGTTGACGTGCTTAACATCGAGTGCTGATCGGCTGATTTTATCGGTATTGACCCGAACTTCAAATTTATCGAAAATCTCATCTTGCATAATATCGATATCAACAAGACCTTCAGTTTTTTGAAAAACGCCTTGGATACGGTTGCTCAAATGGCGTACACCGTTAGAATTGTTACCGTAAACTTCAGCAACGATCGCTGCCATTGTCGGAGGTCCTGCCGGCGGCTCTACAAATTTGATATTGGTTTGAGGATAGAGAATACCGCACTCTTTTTGAATCACAGGGCGCAGACGCTGAACCATCATATATGAAGGCTCGTCACGGTCATGCTTTTTCGTCAAATTGACAACCACTTCCGCAACATTTTCGTTATTTTTGAAGTGGCTCCCTTTGATAAGTCCTGCAAAATCAAGCGGCGATCCGGCACCGAGAAAGACTTCGGCATCCAGCGCCTCTTTTTCGTGCTGTAAAACAGCGATGGTACAATCGGTAACTTTACGTGTTTGCTCGATGGAACTTCCATTGGGAAGATCGACATAGATGCTGTAGGTGTCATTATTTTTTCCCGGCAGCATTTTTGCCAAAACCAATTCGCTCGGGATCAGGGCAACGGAGAGGATAAAGGCGATGAGTGTCCCCCATAATACCCTCTTTTTTTTGATAGGTGAACTCAAAAGATCGAGTAAATAATTTTCAAACTTTTTGTACATTAGTGAGATTCTCCGTGATGTTCGGGTTTTTTAAGGAGTCGTATCGCTAAATACGGAGTAAAGATGTAGGCAACAAAAAGTGATGCTACAAGAGCAACTGGGACGTTAGCAGGGATCGGTTTCATAAATTGTCCCATCATCTGTCCGACAAATGCCATCGGCACCATCGTGAGGATAATGGCTAAGGTTGCAATATTCGTCGGTGCTCCGATCTCATCGGTTGCTTCGATCATCAGCTCATCGGCATCTCTATCCGCTGCTCCCGGCGCGTGGAAATGACGGTGAATATTTTCAATAACGATAATCGCCGCATCGACGAGCAGCCCTAAGCTGAGCAAAAAGGCAAATAGGGTGATACGATTGACCGTTTGCCCTGTAATGTAGGCAATAAAGAGGGTAATTGCCAAGATGGCAGGAACGGTAAAGGTGACGATTAGCGATTCGCGCCAGCCCAAAACGAAGATGAGCAAAATAGCAATAATGACAATGGAGAGGAGGAGGTGAAAGACGAGTTCATTAACCGCTTCGTTTGCCCGTTCCCCGTCATTGCGGGTGATAACGTAGTTAATCCCTTGTGAGGCCATCTGATCTTTGTATTTTGCGAGTTCTTCTTTAACGGCATCGGCGATGATGACGGCATTCGTCCCTTGGAGTTTAGAGACGGTGAGGGTAATTTGATCTTTGAGCGGTGAAAATTTTCCCTCTTCGTTTTTGACGGTGACAAGCGCAGAGCGGAAGTTTTGAATATCGCTTCCCGACTCGATCGTAGCAACATCACGCAGATAGATAGCGGAGCCGCCGTATTGGGCAACGATGATATTGCCCACATCTTCGACACTCTCGATCGCGTTGCGGACTCCGATCATAACGATTTTATTGTCTTGGGTTTTCCCTTTGATTTCGGGAACGTTGTAGGCGAGTGATTGGGTAGCCTGTACTATTTGTCCGAGGGAAAGATTGTAGCCAGAGAGGCGGTTCATATCGACCAATACGTTGTACTGGTGTTTTTTAGCCCCCTTAATATCGGTGACGGCAACGTTCGGGAGGCCGTTGATATGATGCTGGATCTCTTTGACGTGATCGTAGAGCAGTGTGGGATCCATTTTAGGATTGTTGGAGTAAAACGCGACGGAGACGATAGGGATATCAATATCAATATCGAGGGGTTTGATGATCGGCTGCATCGCCCCTTTTGGGAGGATGCTCATGTTTTGCATGATTTTGTCGTAGATTTTGAGGTTTGAGTCTTCTTTGGCTTCACCGATAAAAAATGCGGCATTGAGTACGGCAACATTATCCATCGCCATGCCGTGGATATGCTCGATCCCTTTGACCTCTTTGAGTTTTCGCTCAAGCGGTTTGACAATAACGTTCTGAACTTCGCTGGCAGTAGCACCGGGAAGGGCAATAATAACGGTAGAACCGCTGACGACCATTTGAGGATTCTCTTCACGGGGCATAAGCATCAGAGCCATATACCCGATGACAAGGAGAAAAATCCCTAGAATCGGGGTGAGAGGATTACGTAAAAAACCCTTGGCGAGCTTTCCGGCAGAATCGGTGGGTTGATAGGAGTGAGGGGCGTGCATCAGTGCTCCTAGTTGATTTCGACGGTAGCGTACATTCCGGGATAAACGGTTTGTTTCGTACTGAACGATATTTTTATTTTAAACGTATGGGTCATCGGGTTGGAACTCGGGATGATGGCACTTACTTTTCCGATACCGATATATCCGACGGATGGGACGGAAATTTTGACTTTTTTACCGACGGGAACAAGTTTGAGATTGTTCTCCGCCACTTCCACTTCGATTTTAAGGGCGTTCAAATCCGATAGAACAATC
>DATDUY010000184.1:0-4640 GCA_035290165.1 Sulfuricurvum sp.
CGTCCCCCTCGGCTCCCAACTGAGGATATCCCAGCCCTCCGGTGGCGATAATAACATTTGGGGCGTCATACGTTTGATCCGCAGTACTGACACCGCGGACATGAACACCGTCATGTTCGAGCCGCTCAACCCGTACCGAGGTGACGAGGGTGACTCCGATGCGCTTTATCTCTTCTTCTAGGGCGGTAATGACACTGAGCGAGCTATGTGAGATCGGAAAGACACGATACCCGTCGGGGGCATGACTCTCTACTCCGATTTCGGCAAAAAAAGCGATCAGCGCTTTATAATCAAAGAGATTCAAAGCAGGGGTCATAAAGCGCCCGTCTCGTCCGAAGCGTGTCATAAACTCCTCATTGCTGAGGGTATTGGTGAGATTGCACCGTCCGCCCCCCGTCGCTTTGAGTTTTGAGCCGATTTTGGAGAGTTTTTCGAGGAGGAGGGTCTTTTTGCCTTGTCGTGCCGCTGTGATAGCAGCGATCATTCCCGCCGCTCCGGCACCGACAACAATCACATCATACTTTGGTTCAGAGGAATTTTGCATTACGCCATTATAGCGGTGCACTCAGTAAAAATCAAAACATTTTTTTTAATTACTCTCGATCGGGTATTTCTTACTTTTCCATTCGCTAAATCCGTTGAGAAGCCAATACACATTGGTATATCCGAGCTTTCGAACCGCTAAAGCGGCTTCATACGAGTTGGCACATGTTTCACCGTAGCAATAAAAGAGAATTTTTTCGTCTTTATCTTTGGGTAGCTGTATGACGATGAATTCTGCTTTGGAAACATCGAAATAGACCGGATGCGCCCCTTTAATATGCTCTTTTTGATAATGGCGTTTTTCACGGGCATCATAGAAGTAGGAATTTTGATCGTAGAGTTTTTTTGCCGTTACGACATCCACAACTTTGATCCCTTTTGCGGTTGCTTCACTTACTTGAGGAGGGATAATACAAACATCGTATTTGGTTTCGAAAATAATACTTTTTTCACCGTCATATTCGACCCCGCTAAGAGATGTCGCCAATAAAATGGATAAAAAAGCAGAAAAAATCAAGCGCAACATAATAAACTCCTTGAATAGATTTAGTTAAATCATAGGGCAGAGAATATTAGTAATTTATAATATTTTTAAATAGATATATATAATAAGAAATTATTTAGAAAGTTTCAAGGAGAGAAAGATTTCTCTCCCCTGGGAAAATCAGCCTCTAGCCGTTACTTCTAAAAGGTGGTAGCCGAATTGGGTTTTGATAGGACCGTATAAAACGCCGACATCGCCGTTAAATACCGCTTTGTCAAATTCAGGAACCATTTGACCCGGGCTGAATCGTCCCAAATCTCCCCCTTTGCGTCCCGATGGACATTGTGAATGATCCGCTGCCGCTTCTGCGAAAGAGGTTCCGTTTTCAATCTCTGCTTTGAGTGCGTTGCACTCCTCTTCGGTAGTTACTAAAATATGACGTGCGGTTGCCCATGCCATGCTGATCCTTTGTGTTTTTTTTTTGAAATTCTACTCTATTAGTACTTTTTATTTGTATTGACGAGGAGATCTTTTTCGCTTAGATCATCCATCAGTGTTTTGAGGTTTTTGAGCGAGTAGAGCTTTAGTGCATCGCTTTTCTCTTTTTTAAACTCGCTGGAGAACCCATTTTTGGAGAAGATGACGAAGATGTCGGGAGTGAGAGCGGCTTTGGTACATTTTTCCTGCAATTTGGTGAGTTCACTTTTATTGGCTTTGGCTTTGGAATACTTGCACGATCCCACGATAACTTTATCCCCTTTGGTTTTACCCAAAATCTCGATCTCTGTGTTCTTATCCCAATACGAGCCGATTTTAGCCACCCAGTCCTCTTTGAAACTTTGTTTGATGAGGGCGATGACAAGGGCTTCGTAGACTTGATCGAAAAAGCTCTGTTTGGTATTTTCCCATTTCTCTTTCATCTCGGTGAAATCCCCCTCTTTGATCCCTTTGTAATAAGGCGATACGGCAGAGAACCAAAAGCGTAAAAACGGTGCGGTAAAGATGAGACGCTCAGAGACCTCTTCAGACTCATCGATGGGATCGGCTTGGGATGCTTGTCGCGATAGTAAGCCGAATTTGATCAAAAAGGCAGCCGATTCTTCCCCCTCTTTTCGGGTTAAATCAGCACGTCGGTACGCAGAATATTCCCGTCGATCTCCAAGTGCCACAGCTGAGAGGAGGGCATGGTGTGCTTTATTGCTTTGGGTTATTTTGGTGAAATCGCCGTGGATATAACGGTAATTTTTGAGTACTTTTTCTTCGATCAGCTCTTCGAGAGGCTTGGTCATATCGACACTGTACCCCATTCCTCCGAACACGGCGAAATACTCAATCGCTTGTTCAATATCGGTGGCGTTGTTTTGAAAGCAAAAAGAGCGAAATTGCTGAAGAAGGGTCGGATGTTTGGACATAAGCGGGCAACCTTATATTAATTACCGTATTATAGCCTTTATCCGTATATCGGAATATTATCAAATATACCGAATATTTTTACTGCACTGTAGATAATAATACCCTCTATGGTTCCGATACAAAAACCGTACATTATTCCGCGCCAAATAGTACCCGACGAATCTTTCGACTCAAATACCCACGGGTTTAGAATTTGCTCCATTCCGTGCTCCTTTATGAAACTGAGAAGTTTCAGAAATGCGATGAATGTATAATAGTCCTATTTGCCTAAATGGAATATATAAAAACATAATTAAATTATTTTAGATTTAATGCAAGGAGCATAAAAGATGTCTCTTAGAGACGCTCGGCCCCTTTTTGGGTTAAGACCAGCGTTACACCGTCCTCTTTTATCTCGATCAATCCGTCGTGTTTCAGCTCGTCCATTGCGATTTGGAAAGGGCGGTCTTGTTTGGAGTCGAGTTTTTTCAAGATAGCACTGATGACGTCTTGTTTGGTCATGATGTCCCCCGCAACTGAGCGGCTGCTTTTGAACCAGTTCAGAAACATGGCTTTGATCTCGTTTTTCTGAGTGGTTTCAAGATTCTCTTTTTTCGGTACAGGTTTACGTGCGAAGTTTTGAGGAGCGTTTCTACTATCGCGTCTTGGTACGGGTTTTCGGTTATTGGCAGTTGGTTTGATAGGGTATCCTTCATATCCGTTTTAGTATCGTATTGTAGTGATTTTTGCTAAAAATAGGGATATTGACATCTACTGAGAGTTTTTAGGTAAAATAACGATCTTTAATAACTGAGAAAATTGATGAAAGATAAGGAATGAGATGAAAGAGTTGAGTGTTATTGATTTAAAATTCGCGTTCGAGCAAGATATAAAAATGGCTTTGTATACACTTGATCGATATAACATTGAAGCCAATCTCGCTTTAGTCGCCTGTGATGATTACGATATTGATAAGACGCATCTTATGGAGAGTGTCCGACAAAGCGACGTCATTAAAAAAGTGAATGAGCACTATATTGCTGTTTTATTTACATTTGTGGATCATATCGGTGCAGGGCATGCTTTGGAAAAATTGATTAATCTTTATGCTGATTTTCATCTCAAAGGAAGTTTGATTATATTGAAAAAAGGGGAGACGATTGATGCCGTTTGTGATCGATTATTAGAAGCTAACCACATCATCCACCAAGATCCTGTTAATAAAATATTTAACGAATTTGACTATGCTCTTGTGCAATGAGAGCCTTTGAACATTTTTTTAACGATGCATAATTGATAGTATGTTCTGTGTTCTATTTCGGAAACGGGAGCATCATCCGAACCCGTTTTTGATACTCCTTATAGGTCTTCCCCATCGTTGCGACTAAATCCCTCTCTTCATACTTAAGACCGATAAAAATATAAAGGGTAAGCGTGAGTGAGAGCATCAAATGCGAATAGGACATAGCCGGTGTCAGCCATAGTCCGATCAGCACTCCCAGCTGGATCGGATGGCGTACAAATTTGTAAAACAATTTTTCTTTAAAATCAGCGGGCGGGGTAGGTTTATTGAGTAGATTTAAATAAATTTGCTGCAGCCCGAACAGTTCAAAATGGTTGATGATAAAAGTAGAAAAGAGCGAAAAGATCCAGCCGAACAGATATCCGGCTGTTAATAAGGCTTTTCCTGTTTCATTATCCACTTGCCATAAAAATCCCTCTAACGGCTGCCAGTACAAACATATCAAGCCCAATGCCAATCCTGAAAAAAGGACATAGGTACTCCGTTCTGCCGCTTGTGGAATAATTTGGGTGAGATATTTTTTGAAGAAGGAACGAGCCATTACCGAATGCTGCAAAGCAAATATTAGGACTAAAATGAGGTTAATACTAAAAGCGGTAATGAATGGTACAGGATATTGCGTGCTAATGGTTCTCTCCATAAATTCCCACTCGCCGATATAGAAAATGAACCATACCTGTGCGATCAGTGCAACGGTATAGGCAAATATTCCATAGATAAAAATAATGAATTTGTTCATAGCTCACTTTTATCTTGGATTGTTTCGTAACATTATAGCCTATCGTTGCGGTACCAGATACGGTAGAGGGCATTCGCCTTGTCATCCGATACGAGCAGAGAACCATCGGGTAGGACCAGCAGATCGACAGGTCTTCCCCACGAAGTGATCCCTTCGAGCCACCCCTGTGCAAAGATGGT
>DATDUY010000185.1:0-3640 GCA_035290165.1 Sulfuricurvum sp.
CTCTCCATAAGGGTTCGTGACAGCCGTTAGCTGATGTTTAAATTCAGAACTGTAAAGTCGGATCAAGCTTTCGTGGATATCTTTTTGATTCGGAGATGAATCGATGACGCTAGCAGCTTTTAGACGCCCACGTTGTCGATCACCGATGTTGATCGTCCCGATTTTAAAGCTTGGTGCTTCGAGCAGACCGCTGGAACTGTTTCCGACCACCGCATCGACGAACTGCAAGGCGCTCAAATAACGGAGCTGTCCCATAGAGGCGAATGCAATGGCTTTATGAGTATTTTTTGAGACGTAGGTATCGATCATTGTGTTGATGATTCGCCCATCCGTATCACTGTTTGCTTTGGTAAAAATAATATGGGTATCTTCCAGTGTATCAAGTGCATCTAGTAATTGTTGAAACTGCTTTGAGGCCGTATGCCTCTCCAAGGTAACGGGGTGAAAGGTAACGAGGAGATTTTTTTTGCCGAAGGTAAAGTTAATACTCTTTTCCAATTCGGCTTTGTTAAGTAGAGTGATTCTTTGGATAGCATCGATCCCCATCCCTCCGACATTGAACACTCTGCTTGGGTGCTCTCCGAGTTGAATAACCCGATTGAGGTATTCTTCGGTTGCAGTAAAGTGCAAATGGGACATTTTAGTAATACTGTGACGGATCGATTCATCGAATGCCCCCTCCGTCGTTTCCCCTCCATGCAGATGAATGAGCGGGATACGGGAAATCATCGCGGCACTTGCGGCACTGAAAATCTCAAACCGATCTCCCAAGACAACAACGATATCAGGTTTGAGTTCCTCAAAGCTTTCCGCAAACGAAATTTGTGCCAGTCCCATCGATTTGGAAATTCCCACCGGAGTGTCACTGGAGAGGAGCATCTCAATCTTTTTAGTGATCGTAAAATCTTTCTCGATCTCTTTATAGGTGAGACCAAATTCGGGAGAGAGGTGCATCCCCGTCGCGATAATCTGAAGTTCCAGTTCCGGATCGGATTCGATTGCGCTCATCAGATAGTAGAGGAGTCCATATTCCGCACGGGTTCCGGTAATGACGCATATTTTTCTCATATCGCCTCATCTTCAGTATAGTTTTTGGAAGCGATAGTGCCGATTATCTCATCGAAACGCATCGGACTAATCCCGTTCCCTGGGCGTTTCACGGTAATATTTTCGGCGCTCAAACGTTCCCCTTTTGCAATCGCTCGTGAAGCGACAATACTTTTTCGGGCAATAGGGATATTTTTCATCTCGCTTGGAGAGGGTTGCTTAATACCGTCTCCTAATGCTTTTTCGATATTTCGGATTGCTTGAACCATCGCTATGAGTTCATCGGGCTCAAGACTTGCTTTATGATCCGGTCCTTCCATTTGCCTATCGAGAGTGAAATGCTTCTCTATCACACTTGCCCCCATCGCTGCTGCGGCAATAGGGACTTCAATACCGCGCGTATGATCGGAATAGCCTACACGAATATTAAAGGTGTTGCGTATGGTTAGCATGGCGCGCAGGTTTACCTCGTTCATAGGGCAGGGGTACTCCGTTGTTGCGTGCAGAACGGTGATTTGCTCTTTAGACGTTCCCGCCGTTATCAGGACTTGGAGTGCCGCATTGATCTCATCAATCGTCGCCATTCCGGTAGAGAGGATCACCTCTTTTTTGAGTGATCCGATGTGACGCAGGTAGGGGAGGTTGGTGAGCTCACCGCTGGGTATTTTGAAAATCTCCATCCCCAAATCGGCTAATAAATCGATACTTTCATGATCAAAGGGGGTTGAGAGAAAAAGGATATTTTTCATCTTACAATACTCGATGAGCTCATGATGGGCTTTCTCGTCCAACTCCAGTTTTTTGATCATGGCATACTGGGATTCATCCGCATCGGTTGTCTCTTTTTGATACGAGGCTTTTTGCGCTGTTTTCGAGACGAGTTTATCGGCTTTGAAGGTTTGAAATTTCACCGCATCGGCATCCGCACGGACGGCTGCATCGATCAGCGCTTTGGCAATCTCCAAAGATCCGTTGTGGTTGACACCCGCTTCGGCGATGATGAAAATGCTCATTTTGCCACACTTCCCGCTTTGATAAAGGAGCGTTCTTCTATGATGAGTGCTTCTTTGCAGACAGCGTTACTTCCGAAGAAACTCCCTTGTTTTACTACGCTTCCGCCATTAATAACGGCTCCTGTCGAAATGTGACAATGATCGCCGATGATGCAGTCATGTTCAATGAGTGCTTTAGTGTTGATGATACAATTATTACCGATAGTCGCGTTGGAGTTGATAAGTGCGTCGTGGAGGATGACACTGCCTTCTCCGATACGGGCGTGTTTAGAGACATAGGCTCTGGGAGAGATGATAGTAGGCATCACATAACCGATTGTTCTCAAACGCTCAAACATGGCGATTCGTCCATCGGGAGATTTGATTTGTCCGAATGCGATGAGGGCATGGGTAAAGGTGCCGAAGAGCCGTTCCAAATCATCATTTGATCCGATAATAGCGTAACTGAGTACTGTTTCACCGACCTGATCAAGGGTGTCGAGGATACCCCCAATCTCAAATTTCCCTTCGGCTTCAATGACATCGATCAGAGATCTGCAATGTCCGCCGCCGCCGATGAGGAGAAGTTTCGGTTTCATAGTCGTACTCCGCTGGGGATATTTACCACTCGATCTTCAAGCCATTGGGCATTGCTTAAATCACCGCATTGACATTCTTTGAACATCTCTAGCTTATTCATTAATCTCCAGATAGGACGTGTCATAACCCCGTGATCATTCGTATAGCTCAAAAAAGCTTCTTGCTCTTCTTTATCTTGTAGAATGAGAGTTTGGAGCCAATAATTTGATCGGGAAAATTCCGGTTCTTTAACAAAGGTGATCGAAGTGGAATTGAAAAATGGTTCATAGATCGATACTAACATCCGTTTATCTTCCAAAAATCGGTCTAAATTTTCCAATTGTGCGCATAAAAGGGCAGCATTTAAATTGGGTAGACGATAATTATATCCGATTTCATCGTGAACGTATTCCCATTTATGAGGGATTTTTGCGGTTGTCGAGATATGCTTTGCCCTCTTTGCCAGATTCTCGTCATCGGTAACGATAACCCCGCCGCCGCCGCTGGTAATGATCTTGTTGCCGTTGAAACTGAATGCCCCTAATCGTCCGAAGGTACCCGTGTGGCGATTTTTATAGGTGCTTCCAAGTGATTCAGCGGCATCTTCGACCAATGTGATATACCACTGATCGCAAAGTGCTTTGATCTGATCGATCCGGCAGGGATGACCGAATGTGTGCATCGGAACACACGCTTTGATTGTTTTTCCGCTCGTTGTATTGATACACCGAGTATCAATCACTTTACAATGTGCTTCTAAAAAGGTTTGTAACGCATCCGGGGAGAGTCCCATTGTCTCTTTGTCAACATCCACAAATACGGGGTTCGCTCCAATGTAGCTTATCGCGTTAGCGGTTGCAATAAAGGTGAGCGGCTGGGTGATCACTTCGTCGTCTCGTTGAACATCCGCCAAAAGGAGCGCAATATGGAGCGCTGCGGTGCCGTTAACGGTCGCTACCGCGTATTTTGCCCCCACATACGCCGCAAAATCTGATTCAAAACGATCGACAAACGCTCCGACA
>DATDUY010000186.1:0-2781 GCA_035290165.1 Sulfuricurvum sp.
GGAACGATTACGCAAAAAAATTGCAGAAAACACTTTTTCAATAGTTGAAAATGTGACAGTCAGTATTGGAATCACACAATATTATGATGATGAATCGGTCGATGAAATGATTAAAAGGGCGGATCAAGCACTTTATGAAGCCAAAGAAGGCGGACGAAATAAAGTTATGGAAAAAGTTAAATAATCAGAGTCTACGATATAATAAAAATTGATATAATAAAAATAGTTTTACACATTTGGACTCTTATGGATTTAAAAAATAAACGTATAATTTTTCTTTTTACTCTCTTGCTGATTGCAGGATACGTAATCATTGGTACTACACTTTACAAATATACCCACGACTATGCAGAAGATCAAAATAAGAAAAAACTCGATCAACTCTTACTGAACCAAGAAGCATTGCATAGTTACCTCGAAGATCAGCTAAAGCCGGTTATCTATAAACTTAAAGAGGAAAATAAGCTCTATAAAGAATTTTTTGATCCGAAAGTCTTATCTTTTACTTATATTGCCAGAGGGATTCATCAAAATCTCAATACACTCCGCGATGAGAATAACATTACCCGATTTTATTACAAATTAGCAACAGATAATCCTCGAAACGGATTAAATTATGCGTCTGCTGATGAACTGGGATTGCTCAATTATTTTCGAGCCAATCCTAATATTAAAGAGTACAGTACTGTTATTCAGGAAAATGGTCATGACTATATCTATTATGCCATGCCGATAGAACCGAATAAAGAATCTTGTATGAAATGCCATTCCACACCCGATAAAGCTCCGACTGAGCTTCTTGAGAAATACGGTGATACTGCGGGATTTGGAGAGAGTGTAGGCAACATTCGAGCAATAATTTCTCTTAAAATGCCTTTTGATGATGAATTAGCAGAAGCGAACCGAATATTTTATTTGATTATGGGTATCTTGACACTTTTTTTACTCACTCTTTATGCAATCGTATTCTATTTTATGCGACGGCTTGATCATAAACAACAAATTATTGAGGAAAAAAATAAAAATCTTTCGATTCTTGCTGAACGTGATGGATTAACCAATATTTTCAATCGAAGAAGTTTTGATACCGATCTTGCTGATCGTATCGAAAACCCTTTGTTGACACTGATAATCTTTGATATCGACCTCTTCAAATCCATTAATGATACGTATGGACACCAAGTTGGCGATGATATCCTTAGAAGTCTAACATCTCTCATCCGATCCAATCTTCGTGACGAGGATCAATTCTACCGTATAGGCGGTGAAGAGTTCGCTATTTTGACCTATAAGCAAAATATCGAAGATACCGAACAAGTAGTGTGCAGACTCTTGCAAAAAGTTTCCGAATATAATTTTAATATTTCTCAGCAGGTTCATATCAGTGCAGGGATAGCAATGCAATCAGGCAACGACACACCGTTGAGTCTTTTTAAACGCGCTGATGATGCTCTTTATCGGGCAAAAGAAGAAGGGAGAAATTGTTATCGCGTTGGGTGATATGATTTTGATTTAGCGATTTAGGAGACAAGCATTCAATCTTCAATTTTTTAAAATAGCAAAATGCACCACATTATCAAAAAGATTTTTGACGAAACACCGTCAATATATGTACAGTAGTCTCTCCAATCGTATATCCTTTATAAATCATATCCCTCGTTAGTTCATCCTCGGTGTAATAACTTTTTCGGCAACGTAGCGGCATTTCAGACAACGAGGCTATCGAATGTTCTAGTTCACGGATAAATTTTGTAGCTTTGTTTTTGGAGTCGTTTGTAGAGATGAAGTTATAAATATTAATGAGGTCTTGGAGAGCTTCGGGTTCGACGATGACGCGATAGGTCATTTAAGAGTGAATCACTTTTTCGATAGCATGAGTCAGATCAATCCCCTCATTTTTAGAGATATTGTTCATAGCCTGCCCTACTTTGAGTTTCGCTTCGTCAAACGAAATCGCAGGATATTCATTTTCTTCGATAATCTCAATTTTATCTTTCGGAAGAATCTCTAAAAGCCCCATCAACTTATCATAAATTGTGTCATGGATAGTGAGTCTGAGCGTATGCATTCTTACGTCCTCTAGTGTTCTTTTAATGGCTGTATTTAAAATTGTATCATTGATTTATATAATTGTGGTAGAAGTAGGTACAACGTAAGCCGGGTTCTGGATGAAGTGATAATTAATCTACTGCCTAGATTACTCTAGGCCTCTAGCGAAACAATAGCGATGTAGGACGCTAACCATCTGTTTCTTGCTGCCCGGTTGGGTTTACCTAGCTCTCTTAGTTGCCTAAAAGACTGGTGGGCTCTTACCCCACCGTTTCACCCTCACCTCTTTCGAGGCGGTCTACTCTCTGTTGCACTGATCCCTCATGTTACCATGGCCATCCGTTAGATGGAACCGTGTCCTACAGCAGCCCGGACTTTACCTCTTGAGTTTGTGGCTCAAGCTATCACCTGTTGTACCTGCCGCATTATAAGGGATATTAGATTAAATCCCCATCAGTACCGAGTGACGCGTGATTCTTTTGGAGCAATTCAAAAAAGGCTTTTTCAGGAACCGGTTTTGAGAAATAGTACCCCTGATAATACTCGCATCCGCGCTCTTTTAAGTATTCCATTTGATACAGCTCTTCAACCCCTTCTGCGACAACGTTCAGGTTTAGTGTCTGACCCATCGCAATAATGGTATTGAGCAAGATCTGCTCATTGGTTCCATCACGCGGAATATCATCCACAAAGCTCTTATCGATCTTCAACGAGTCGATAGGAAAATGGCGC
>DATDUY010000187.1:0-3159 GCA_035290165.1 Sulfuricurvum sp.
TTCGTGCCAAAACACACATCGAGAAAAAATCAAACAAAGACGTTATCGTTATCGATGAGCTCCCGTATCAAGTCAATAAGGCACGTTTGATCGAAACAATCGCCGATTTGGTCAAAGACAAATTTATCGAAGGTATCAGTGAAATCCGCGATGAGTCTGACCGTGAGGGTATCCGCGTCGTTATCGAGCTTAAACGCGATGCGATGAGCGAAATCGTCCTCAACAATCTTTACAAATCAACCAACATGGAGACGACGTTCGGGATCATTATGCTCTCCGTCTTTAACCAAGAGCCGCGTGTATTCACCCTTCTTGAGATGTTGGGTCACTTTATCAATCACCGTAAAACGGTTATCATCCGCCGTACTATTTTCGATCTTGAAAAAGCAAAAGCACGTGCCCATATTTTGGAAGGTTTGAAAAAAGCGCTCGATCATATCGAAGCGATCATCAAACTGATTCGTGCCAGTAATGACGGTGAAGCGGCTAAAAACGGGCTTATTTCTGAGTTCGGTTTTTCTCCGATCCAAGCCCAAGCTATTTTGGATATGCGTTTGCAACGCCTTACCGGATTGGAACGGGATAAAATCGAAAATGAGCTCAAAGAAATTTTGTCACACATTGATTACCTTGAAAGCATCCTCCGCAGCGAAGAAGTTCTCAAAGGAATTATCAAAGGCGAATTCGTCGAACTCGTTGAGCAATACAATATTCCGCGCGTTACCGATATCGAAGACAACTACGATGATATCAATATCGAAGATTTAATCCCGAATGAGCCGATGGTTGTCACCATTTCTCACCGTGGATACATCAAGCGGGTTCCTCTCGTTGCGTATGAGAAACAAATCCGAGGCGGAAAAGGTAAAATTGCCGTAACCACCTATGATGATGACTTTATCGAAAAATTCTATACCTGCAACACGCATGATACATTAATGTTCGTCACCGATCGCGGACAGCTCCACTGGCTCAAAGTGTACAAAATCCCTGAAGGATCACGTACAGCTAAAGGGAAAGCAGTTGTCAATCTCATCAACCTCGAAGCGGATGAGAAAATCCGCTCGATCATCCCGACCACCGATTTCGATGAGAACAAATCACTTGTTTTCTTCACTCAAAACGGTGTTGTAAAACGTACCGCCCTTAGCGAGTTCTCGAATGTCCGAAGCAACGGTGTCCGCGCAATCGTTCTCGATGATGATGACGCATTGATTACCGCACACATTGCGACCGAAGAGACCAAATATCTCTTTATCGTGACCAAATATGCGCAATGTATCAAATTCGAAATCGAAAAAACCCGTGATCAGGGACGCAGTACCCGTGGTGTTCGCGGTATCAAGTTCAAAATAGAGGGTGATGTCGTCGTCGATGCCAATATCATCAAAAGCGATGAAGAAGAGATTCTCATGGTGAGTGAAAAAGGGATCGGAAAACGTACTACGGCAGAAGAATACCGCCTCACTAACCGCGCAGGAACCGGTGTTATCGCGATGAAACTCAACGCGAAAACCGGAACCACTGTGGTGGGTTGTCTCATGGTCGATGAGACGATGGACATGATGGCGCTCACCAAAGCGGGTAAAATGATCCGTGTCGATATGCAAACGATTGCGAAATCAGGACGTAATACCAGCGGTGTATACATTATTAAAGGGGATGATGTTGCCAGCATCTCACGTTGTCCAAAAAAAGAGGATGAGGAAGATGAAAACGAAGAGAGCGAAGGAAGCGAACCAACGACATTAGTGTTGGAATAGTATTTGCTTTATTTGGGTAATTATTCCAAACTTACCCGAAGGAACCCGAATGCGAATCTCTGCTCTTCTTGCACTGCTTCTCGCTGTTCCCGCACTTCATGCGGGATTTTTAAACAGCGATGACTCTTCTGAAACCAAAGTAAAATGTGTCTACAGCGGCACGGACGGTCATTGTGTTGAACCTATTTTAAAATCAGACCATGAACTTGTAATCACTGTCACCGGACAAGGTGTTGCACCTTCCGTTACCGCATCCCCTGCACAAGCATACGCGTTAGCCAAACGTGCCGCTATGGTTGATGGATACCGTCTTATCGCTGAGAGGGTTAAAGGGGTTCAAGTTGAGGGGCAAGACACCATCAAAAATATGATGTTGCAGCAATCAACAACCCGTACATCCGTTGAAGCACTCGTTCGCGGTGCCAATGTCATGAATACTACATTTAAAGAGGGTCTGTGCGAAGTCGAAATGGAAATTTCCCTTTCCTATTCACGAGTCTTGCGCTAATCTCGACTCTCTCTTGCGGAGCCGATAACTATTATATAGGATATCGGCTTACCGCCAAAAATACCCAAGCTATCAATGAAACACTCACTGTCTCCAAAGCGATGCAGCCATGTCTCACTTATCCACATTCTTCGCTCATTGTTTTCAAACGCAACTGTGATGAGACATTGGAAACACTCCTCAAACGTGAACAAACCCGATTTTTAGAGTTTGCCGCCACAGGTGAGCTTCGTATCAAAAGCAATGATACCTTTGGGACTTCACACCTACAAACCCTTAATTCTCTTACCCTCCCCTCGCGGTGCTATGCAGTCGAGTTTAATGATGAGTCTGTTACAATAACCTCAACTAAATAACGGGTGGTTTTTTTATGAAAATTGCGATTGTTGAAGATGATATAAATATGCGCAAATCGCTTGAGATAGCGATGAGTGACTATGAAAAATATGAGATTCATACCTTCAAAAATGCCCGTGACGCCCTCAAAAAACTTGATGATACGTTTGAATTGGTCATCAGTGATATAAATATGCCTGGGATGGACGGTATCGAATTCGTCAAAACACTGGGGGGCAAATACGAAGTGATTATTATCACCGGAAATGCTACCCTTACCCGTGCTATCGAATCGATTCAACTCGGAGTGAAAGACTTTCTCCTAAAACCTTTCGAAATTGAGACCTTGGTAACCGCCATTGAGAGAACAGCAACCATTGCTAAAAAATCTCAAAAAACTCTCTCTCAAGAACCTGATAAAAGCGGAAACTTTTTAGGCTCATCCCCTGCACTCGATCAACTTCTCAGTCGCATTGCCAAAGCAGCCATTACCGACGCAAGTATGATGCTTTTAGGGGAAAGCGGTGTCGGAAAAGAGCTGTTTGCCCGCCA
>DATDUY010000188.1:0-3611 GCA_035290165.1 Sulfuricurvum sp.
TGTATCAAGAAGCACAGAATATGCTCCTTATATAGTACCGTTTAAACTAAGGAATATCCTATTTTTGCCAAGTTTCGGAGGTTAGTATCATCCCGCATCTTTCTGCGAATACGTAAAATAAGATTTTTGAGTGCTCCATCGGACATTTCCTCTTCTAAAATATTGGAAAAGGTTTCATACGTAACCACTTGACCCCGATGAGCCAGCAATAACTCCATAGTATTAATCTCGTTTTTCGTTAATGCGGTTTTTTCGCCGTCCGAATGGATAAAGGACTTGGCAAAATAGTCATAAGAGAGTGAATCATTGATTTTCGCGATCAACATCCCTTGTGATTTGAGACGATCTACGGCAAGATAGAGGACTTTTATGAGTGCATTGAACTCAATCGGTTTATGAATGTACTCAATCAGGTTGAGCTTGCACGCTTCCATAAGATCTTTCGTTGCAATCGATCCCGATACGATCACAATAGGGATTTTATCGTTGCTTTTACGGATTGTTTTTGCAACATCAATCCCGCTTATGGTGCCCATATAAATATCAAGGATAACAATATTAATACTGTTCTTTTCATAAATCGACAATGCTTGGCTTCCGTCCGTAACGGCATATACTTTTCCCACAACAAGTTGGAGAGTTTTGGTCGTAATTTCACGTAATTCACTATCATCTTCCGCATAAAGGACGGAGAGATTTTTGAACTCATTGAATTTTGACATAACTCACCTCAGTCTTGATATTTAGCGGCGATTTCTGTAAAACGCTCAATGTTTTGCATAAACATATCAACCAAATCTGGATCAAAATGTCTTCCGCGCTCACTTAATACGAAATCAATAATTTGCTCCATGGGCCATGCTTTTTTATAGACACGCTCACAACTCAACGCATCAAACACGTCAGCCAAAGCCGTAATGCGTCCGTAGATATGGATATTATACCCGCTCAAAGCATTTGGATAACCGCTGCCATCCCACTTTTCGTGATGTTCTCTGGCAATGATTGCCGCAGCTTGGAGAAGAGGTCGAGAGGAATTTCTGAGTATATCGTATCCGATGTCACTGTGGGTTTTCATCACCTCATATTCATCGGTGTCAAGCTTGCTAGGTTTGAGTAAAATTGCATCGGGAATACCGATTTTCCCAATATCATGCATCGGTGACGCACTGTAGAGAAGTCGAAGCTCTTCCTCTTCCAATCCATACAGCTCTCCCAAAAGTTGCGCGTATTTTGCAACGCGTCGGACATGGTTTCCCGTCTCCTGCGATCTCGTCTCCCCAACCTCGCCGAGCAAGGAGAGCATCTCATGCTGCGTCTGCCGAATCTCTTCGTTAAGGTCAAAAAGTTGAGTCACATCATGACTGATACTGATAAAATCGATAATATCCCCATACTCGTCCAAAATCGGTTTGATCGTCGTATCGGTAATATAGGATTCGCCGTTTTGCTTGAGGTTTTTGATCGTCCCTCTCCATGGTTGTTTGCTCAAAATTGTTTTCCAAAGATGTTCATAAAAGTCTTGACCCATCTCAGGGTGACGGAGGATATTATGCTTTTGCTGAACAATCGAATCACAACTGTATCCGCTTGTTTGGCAAAACAGATCATTGGCGTACGTAATATTCCCTTCCATATCGGTTTTTGTGACGATCGTCGAAAGATCAACTACCTCTTTGTATTGTTCTAATAAGGTTGTTTGATGGAGTAACTCTTGCTTGAGATGTGCAGTAAATTCGACCACTTTACGTTCATTATAAATATTCTTGACCACTTCAAACAAAATTTGAACAATTTGTTCGGATTGGATCGGCTTGAGCAAAAATTGCGCCACTCCAAGGTTAATCAATTCTAATAAATAGCCGCTCTCCTCACAAGCAGAAGTGACAATAAAATGTTGAGAAATATTGATCTCTTTCATTTTTCGAATCATAACGACACCGTTCATCTCCGGCATCAAAATGTCGGTAATGACAATATCAAAACGTTTTTCTTCGAAACACTGTATCCCCTCACGACCGCTCGATGCTGTTACAACAAGAGGGAATATTGTCTCTAGCAATAGTTTCGTGTTTTCCCGTATCAGTATTTCATCTTCTACATAGAGGACATTCATCTCTTTTGCATACTCTGAAAGCTGCTGTATCATCTCTTTGAAAGTCATTTTTCTTCCTCATATGGTAATTTTATACTAAAGGTTGTTGTATTCCCCTCACTGAAAGCTTCGATCAATCCATCACAATGATCTTCGATAATTATTCGACTCATATAAAGCCCCAACCCTGTCCCGAAACTCTCGTTTTTGGTGGTGAAATAGGGGCTGAATAGTTTATACATCACATCTTTAGATATTCCGCCTGCATTATCTTGGATGGAGATAACACAATATTGCTCTTCATGATAGGCACTGATAATGATTTCTCCACCGATCACTTTGTTTTCCACAAAAGCATCAAATGCATTTTTAAGCAAGACAATCAAAACCTGAAGCACTTCATTGCGGTACGTATAAAGTATCGGATCATACAGTCGATCATTTTCAATATGTATCGAATGACTTTTTAAAGTATGATCAATCAGATTAAGGGCACGATCGATCAAGGACAAGACATTGAAATGTTCTTTCGGCTTATCGGGGCGAAAAAAGTCTCGGTAATCAGAGATCGTTTGAGAGAGATGCGCGCTTTGTTGTTCAATTTTCACTAGATTATCAATCGATTCATGATCTTCAGTATCCTTCATAATCAATTTAAACCTCATATGGGTTGTGATCGCATTGATAATCGCCAATGGTTGACGCCACTGATGGGCAATCATCGAAATCATCTCCCCCATTTGGGCTTGACGCCCATGCATCGTGAGTAATTTTTCTTCTTCGACTTTACGGGTAATATCACGGGAGATCATAACCAGTTTGTTCTCCTCTGTAGACCCGAATCGTGAAAAAGAAAATTCGACAATTTTTACAATATTCGGATTGGTATGGAGACGCAATGTGCACTGAGTGGAGGTAAATTCACCGTTCTGTGCAACAGTAATATGGTGATGTAGTGAGTAATCTTTGCATTCAATCTCATAAGCCGTATCAAAGATCGATTGCCCGACAAATAATTCCTTTGATGTATCAAACAATTTAAGAGCCACATCATTGCAATCAACGACACAATTATCATTTAAAATGACGATTGATTCTTCGATGGATCCAAACACCGTTCGATAAAACGCTTCGCTCTCTTGCAACTGCTCTTGGGTATGCCGTATATCGGTAATATCTTCTCCTGAGCTCAGAATACCGATAAATTCCCCATGTTCATCAAACAACTGTCGATTACGCCATGCGATCAATCTTTCATCACCGCTTTTGGTAAGAATCGGATTCTCATAGTAATCATATTGGTTGTAGTCGATGAAATCATTTGCTACCTTGTACAATTTCTCTCGTATTCGCGACGGTACAAACAACTCAATAAAATTCTTCCCAACCGCTTCATCGGCACGGTAGCCTATGACTTCACATCCTTTACGATTTATACTCTTGATGGTGTAATTTGTATCAAGAATTAAGACCATTACAGCGGCGATATCAAGATAAGTTTGAGCTAACTCTTTTT
>DATDUY010000189.1:0-8272 GCA_035290165.1 Sulfuricurvum sp.
GATTATAAGAACTTGTACCGCTTGATCTTGTACGATCGAAGCGCGTTGATCCATCGCATCGATCAAAACTTTTTCGGCTTCGTTGATTGCGTCGATTTTCTCAGAAATCATGGCAAACCAAATACCCGATTGTGTTTCATAGCTACCGGTGGTACTGGTTTGCAAAATAGCAGTTCGTTCTGTGGTTATATCGAGGAAAAGTTCGGTGTTATCTTCACTGTAAAGTGTTTTTTGAAGTTTTGCCTGAATAGCTTTATTGCTCATACCCTCTAGATTGAAAGTATCGGCTTTAGCAATTAAAGTAACCCATTTATTGAGTTCTTCTTCAGCAAGAGGGGTTGCCCGTGAGAGAACATAGGTAATATAGTCACGTTCCACACTGCTGTATTCATTTGCTCGAACTAAAGAGAGGTAGGCAGAAGAGAGAGAATTAACATCGTTATCGAAATGAAGTGTTGCTAGGTTAGTCAGTTCATTAATAAGCTGCTCTTCTGATTTAGTGTACAGGTCGGTAAAAATTTTATCAAAATCGGCACTGCCATTATCAACGTAGGGTCGAGATTGATTGATCCCTCGCTGCAAATCACTGATGAGTTTCGATAGTGAGGCAGCTTTTGACGCTTCTTCACTATTCATATGCTCAAGGGTAGCGAGATGCTTTTGATACGCATCGATTTTTTGATCGACAATAGCTCGTTGGGCATGAAGTGATTTTAGGGTAGCCGGTGAAGCATTACCCATATACATTACGGTCATTCCACGCTCGCGCGAGAGGTTGTTGATCAGATCATTCAGCTGTTTATTACCCTCTAGTCTTACTTGGAGCTGTTCAGCCCCTTTGTAGCTGACATACGCATTGTAAACGTAGTAGCTGGCGAGGATAAAAAGTATCAGAATCGGTAAGAGACTGATGAGGCGAAGTCGATTTCTAAGTCCTAATTGCATGGGGTCTCCTATATTATTTCTCTATAGTTGTTCAAGAAAGCTATTGAGACGCTTAGAAGCTTTGTTGGCTTCTTGCGCATCATTTGTTTGAGATAAAATGGCCAATTCATCCGAAATCTCGGTTAGTCGAAGATTATCACTGATCCCTTTGAGCTGACTCGCTATTTTTTTCCAAGCGTGAGTATCAAATGCGCTGATCGCTGCACCGATTTCATTTCCGGCACGAAGTGCATCATGCTTGTATTCATCAATCAATTCATTTAAAAAGTCAAGCTCAATACCAAGCTGCCCCGAAATAGAATTTTTATCGTAATGAAGTGCTCGAATCGGTTCGACGTCAAGATTCTCTTCAACAATACTCTCTTCGAACGATGGAACCGTTTCTTTAAATGGGTCATCATACGATAGATCGATTGGAGCCTCCTCTTTTTCCGGTCCGTTTTGATAGAGATGCTCTTCATGGATGAGTAAGGGCTCTTTTTCTTTAAAAGCAAATTCGTAAATATCATCATTAAGCTCGGGAGCAGCTGTTTCAACTGAGAAGACGGCATCTGACATTAAATTTTCTTCCGCAGGTTCTTTCCCTTCTAATTTTTCGATGATGGTGTAGAAATATTTGAGGTTAGCTTCGATTTCTATAGGATCGTTCGAGGTATTAATGATACTGAGTGTTTCAAAAGCATCTTCAATGCGGAGATTTGCGGCAACCCCTTTGAGTTTGTGAGACAATATTTTAAGATTGTTTATATCCCCTTTAAGGGCGGCTTCAAAGAGTTCTTCTTTAAACTCATTGGCTTGTTGGATAAAATCACCGATGAATTCTTGGATCAAGTCAACCGGCAAGCCAAGCTCTTGAGCCGCAACACTTGGATCAAATCGATACGATTTATCCACTTTCAGGGTATTGATAAACTCTTTTTCTGCACTGCTGTATCGGGCATCTCCGAGCATTGGACGCTCGACCTTAGGTTCAGGTTCAATGGAGAGGGAAGGCTCCGGAATGAAAAAATCTTTTTCTAACTCTTCATCATTGAGAGGAAGTGAGAGTTTTGCGTAGAGATCTTCTATCGGCTCTTCTGCAACTTCCGGTTCAGTATAGGAGGGAACATCGAGTATCCCCGGTTCACTCAAGGTAGTAGGGGTTATGTGGTCGTAATTAGGCAATACCGTTTCAATAAGTGATGGAGGGGTCTCAATAACCGGAGGTTTTATATCTATTTTAGGTTTAGAAATAATAGGTTGAGGTTTCGTCCCATCTCCGCTGATGGATTGAATATGGAGCAAGTCAATAATGTAACCGGGTTGGGAGGGTTCCGCACTTAAAAAGAGGCTATTTACTTGTAGGGTGCATGAAAAGGTTCGACCGTTTCCGTGGACAATTGCCGATCTTGCATCCGAGTCTGCGTGAAGTAAAAAATCGATCCATCCGAAACTTTTGAAATTATGGATATAGCCGGGCTCTTTGGCAAAAAGATCAGCAACATCACTGCAGACACTCAAGAGGTCTTCAAGTGACGCATAGTTTAAGAGTTTAAGCCCCTCTTCGTCAATTCCGATAAATTCTTGTTTATGGTTATAAAATAACACTCATCCCCCCTATTGTTCTTGCGCAATCATTTTTCGGTACAGTTCGGCAGTCTCTTCGATATTTTTGCGTGATGCCGGTTTTCGTGCCGCCATATACCCTTTCACTTTTCCCTCTTCATCATAAATAGGTGTTACTTCCGTATCAACCCAATAGTATCGACCGTCTTTTCGAAGATTTTTGACCAGTCCATGCCACAGCGTTCCCGATTGAATCGTTTGCCACATTTGGGCAAATGCTGCTTTGGGCATATCGGGGTGACGTATGATATTGTGAGGTTCGCCGATAAGCTCATCAACGCTGTATCCGGAGATTTCACAAAATTTTCGGTTGGCAAAAGTTATAACACCTTTTAGATCGGTTTCGCTTACAATTGCGCGTCCATCAAACAAATATTCTTCATCCACCGCAGTAGGTTTTTCCATCATGTGACCCCTTAGCTAAAAAACTGCTGAAAACATAATCTGTGGAATATGGCATAAACTCCATAAAAGATTACTTAGACGCAGTTTCTCTGTAGTAATTTTGGAGACTTTCCGCATCTTTCTTCCCTATTAGTTCAGAAAGGGTTGAAAAATCGCTTTTGGCAATCGCTTCGAACGTTCCGAAATAATCAATAAGTTTATGAATTTTTGCCGTAGTGATCCCGTTAACAGCTAAAAGTTTGGAAGATTGATCGATTTTGAGTTTAGTTTTTTTGTGAAACGTGATCGCGCTCCGGTGGGCTTCATCTCGGAGCATTTGGACAAATTGGAGCCGTTTGTCGGAGCTCTCTAATCGCAAGGTATTGTCTACTGTATGGAGAATATCGCGTGCGGAACCTTTTGCCCGATGGGATATACCGTCTATTTTTTCCTTGCTGATGGCGATAACGTCGAGATGAATTCCATGGGAACTGAGCAGATCGATCGCTAAGGATCGTAGAGTAGCTCCCCCATCAAGTATCCACAAATCAGGCGGGGGATTGGTAGCAAATCCTTCGATACGGCGGCGGAGCATTTCGGACATTTGGCCATATTCATCACGGCTTTGCAGATGATAAGTGCGGTAGGATTTTTTATCAAAATGGCCGTTTTCATAAACGATCATAGCTCCGACAGTAGCATCGCCTCCGTGATGGGAGTTGTCAAAAACTTCAATCCTATGAGGGAGCGTGTCAAGGCTAAAGAGCTCTTGGAGTCCGGACAAGAGCATTTCGTTGGAAGGTTGAGGCGTTCTTAGAAGCTCGTTGGCATTGGTGAGGGCGAGATCAATCAGCTCTTTTTTTGCACCTCGCTGCGGTACTTCGAGTTGCGCTTTTTTCCCAAAAAGGGTACTTAGATGCTCACCTACCCAATCGCTTGATTCAAAAGGGTGTGCTGTCAAAACAGGGGCGATAATAGGGGGTTTTTCATTTCCGTAAAATCCGACTAAAGTCCTCTCATACGCTTCATCAAGTGAAAAATAAGGGGTAATGGGGAAAAAATCGTGGGCAGTGGAGGCTACTTTCCCCTCACGGATGAAAAGTCGTAGGATACAGCCCCGGGTTTCATTTACTGTAATTGCAAAAAGATCGTAATTTTCGGTAGATGCCAAATCGATTTGAGAGGAGATTTCACTTTTGCTAATCCGCTCAATGCGCTCACGCAGTACTAAAGCCTCTTCAAATCGGAGTGCTTCGGAATAAAATTCCATTTTTTCTTCAAGCTTTTTAAGGAGTTTACGTTTGTTTTGTATCCATTCGATCCCTTGCATTACCATCGGCAGATAGGTTTCTCTGGGAACCGAAAACTCACACGGGGCGAGGCATTGCTCCATCTGATAAAAGAGACAGGCTTTTTTACCCTTTAGGCAGCTCTTTTTTTGGACCAGTTTCAGGAGTTCATATAAAGAGTCAAGAATATCGCGCGCTCCGACCGAAAAGGGACCAAAATAGCGGATACCTTTCCCTTTGATGATTTTACGGGTAAGTTCGAACCTAGGGTAAGGCTCTTCCATATCGACGTAAAGATAGGGGTATGTTTTGTCATCACGGAGGAGAATATTGTATTTTGGTTTGAGCTGTTTGATCAGTGAATTTTCCAAGATGAGGGCGTCATGTTCATTTTCAACGATGATGTAATGAAGAGCTACCGTTTCAGAGAGCATCTTTTGGATACGCAATGAGAGAGTTGCCTTCGGCGAGAGATTAGGGGTGAGGTTAAAATAGCTTTTAACCCGTTTGGAGAGGTTTTTAGCTTTACCGATGTAGAGAATTCTCCCCTTCTCATCCAAATATTGGTAGATCCCTGCTTGGGGAGGGAGGTTGCGAATTTGCGCTATCATCGGTGAACTCTTAATGAATAATTTATGGTAGCTATTATAACATCCGTCATCAAAGAAAAGAGGGGGGATACGATATTGAAACTATTTGCATTAAGTGTTATGGTCGCCATCATACTATTTTTAAACGGATGCGGCTATAAAGCTCCTCCTTATTATGAGAAACCGGCAGCGGCAAAGGAATCTTCCGTTGCGCTATGATGTTGTTATTATCGGCTCAGGTGTTGCCGGTCTTTATGCGGCAATCGCTTTGCCGAAAAGCTTAAAGGTCTTAATTATCAATAAATCAAACCCGTGGGAGTGTAATACCTATTATGCTCAAGGGGGTGTAACGACAGCCTATAATGATGAAGATATCGCGTCTCACGTCCAAGATACCCTAGATGCGGGGGCAGGGATGTGCAATACTCAGGCTGTACAGCTAATGAGTGAAAGCTCACAAGGGGTTATCCGTGATTTAATCGCGCGTGGATTTGAGTTTGATAAAGACGAAGAGGGAAATTTGCTTTATACTAAAGAAGCAGCCCATTCACGGAGCCGGATTCTCCATGCCGGAGGGGATGCGACAGGGAGACATCTTCATTTCTTTTTATTAAACCAAAATCCCCATCCGATGCTCAGTGATGCGACCGTGGTCGATTTATTGATCGAAAAAGATCGATGCTGCGGTGTAGAGGTATTCAGTGAGGGAAAACGGAAAATTATTTTGTCCGATAATGTCATCATAGCCAGCGGAGGAGTAGGATCATTATACGAGTTCCATACTAATGCTTCGACGATCAGCGGAGATATTCACGGTATTTGTATCGAAAAAGGGATTGAACTCGAATCGATGGAGATGATGCAGTTTCATCCTACCGTTTTTGTTGCTAATAACTGGGCACGCAAACAGCTCCTCTCCGAAGCACTTAGAGGTGAGGGGGCGCATGTCGTCGATGAAAACGGGTATCGCTTTTTATTCGAGTACGATCCGCGCGGTGAACTAGCACCTCGTGACATCGTTAGTCGTGCTATTTTCGATTATAAGCAGCAGAGCGGAAAACAGGTTTATCTCTCGTGTGAAGATTTTGAGAGCGAATATTTTAAAGAGCGGTTCCCGAATATTTACAAGTCGCTTAATGATTTGGGATATCATCTCCCAAAAGAGAGGGTTCCGATCTCTCCGGCATTTCACTATGCGGTAGGGGGAATCAAAACAGACAGTGATGGAACAGTCCCTAACATAAAAGGGCTCTATGCTGCGGGAGAAGCAGCCTCGACGGGAGTGCATGGAGCTAATCGGCTAGCGAGCAATTCTTTATTGGAAGGGTTGGTCTTTTCCCAGAGGGCAGCAGAATCGATTTTAGCCCACGCAGCACATGGGTGCAGTGAATATTTTACAGTGGGAGAAGAACCGCTTGAAATCGAGGGTGACAAAGAGAAAAAAGATCAGCTTCGTCGTATTATGTGGGAAAATGTTTCGATCAAGCGTACTTCACAAGGGCTGAATGCGGCATTTGAAGCGATAACACAGATGCACTCAGGCAGTGTGGGAAGATTATTGCGTTTGCGTCTGCTAACGGCACGTAGTATTGTAATCTCAGCGCAAAAACGGTCCGAATCTATTGGGGTTCATTACATCGAACAATGATCTAAATTCAGTTACAATAACCCAAAATTAATCAAAAAGGATTGAGATGTTTCTTGAAAGCATAAAAATCATGTTTTTGGGGATGGGGACGGTTTACCTGTTCCTTACGATCATGATTTACATGACAAAACTGATGTCAAAACTCATCCTTCGTTATTTTCCGGAAGCACCGAAAGATTTTCATGCTTCTATACCTAAAGTTCCGGCACAACCAACCAATGAGAATGCCAAAATAGCTGCTATCTTGGGTGCATTACAACATCATCACCAAATAGAAAAAGAAGGAAAATAGTATGAAGCGATTAGTATTCTCCCTCTTAATGTTGATGAATATCTCTTTTTCAAGTATGGCATCGGAGCCAGTGACGACGGTATCTGACACTGCTCTGCAAAGTGCAATTGTCGAGACGGAAACTCCAAAAAAATCGACCTATCGTGAAGAGACCTATCAAGCGATGTCTTTTAACGAAATGATGGTCAATTTCTATCACACTACCGGAATAAGCGCACTAATTGAGCCTAAAAAGGGCGTTTTAACCTCTCATGGTGAGCCGATGTCCGATTTCCACCAAACGTGGGGACGACTGATTATGTTTTTGGTCACATTTGTCCTCTTTTATCTAGCCATTGCCAAAGGGTTTGAACCTTTATTGCTTCTTCCTATCGCATTCGGCGGATTGCTCGCCAATGTCCCTATCGCAAACATGGCAGGACCGGACGGGTTCTTGGGTATCATTTATGAAATGGGGATTGCCAACGGCCTTTTCCCACTCCTGATTTTTATGGGTGTCGGGGCAATGACCGATTTTGGTCCGTTATTGGCTAACCCGAGACTTGCCCTTTTGGGCGGGGCGGCGCAATTCGGTATTTTCGGTACACTCGTAGGTGCTTACGCCCTCAGTGAATTTACGACTATCTTTGATTTTACGCTGCAACAATCTGCCGCCATCAGTATTATCGGCGGAGCAGACGGCCCGACATCGATCTTTATTGCTTCGACGTTAGCACCTGAACTTTTGGGTGCGATTGCCGTTGCGTCGTATTCGTATATGGCGCTGGTTCCGATTATACAACCGCCGATTATGCGTGCGCTAACGACTACGGAAGAGCGAAAAATTCGTATGCGTACACTGCGTCACGTTACAAAACTCGAAAAGCTCCTTTTTCCGATTCTTGTGCTGATGCTGATCGTTTTTATCCTTCCCGATGCGGCTCCGTTGGTCGGTGCGTTTGCTCTTGGGAATTTCTTTAAAGAGACGGGTGTTGTCGATCGTTTAAGCGACACGATGCAGCACGCTCTAATCAACATTGTCACCATCTTTCTAGGTCTTGCTGTAGGATCGAAACTGGCGGCAGATCAGTTCTTAGTTGTCGATACGTTGGCTATTTTAGGTCTTGGTCTTTTGGCATTCTCTGTGGGGACGGCTGCGGGGGTTTTGATGGCAAAACTAATGAACGTATTTAGTGATGATAAAATCAATCCGCTTATCGGTTCTGCGGGTGTATCGGCAGTTCCTATGGCGGCACGAGTATCACAAAAAGAGGGGATGAAAGATGACCCGACCAATATGCTTCTAATGCACGCGATGGGACCGAATGTTGCCGGTGTTATCGGTTCGGCGGTTGCTGCGGGTGTTATGATCGCCCTTTTTAAATAACGATAAATCGAGAACGTAAAGTAAGGAATTTAGCCATGACAACACCCGTCGCAGAAGCTACGGCGATAAATCTCGTAGGACATCCATTCGGATGGCTTTTACTCGCTATTTTTGTAGTGGGGTACTATTTTATCGCGGCAGAAGAGAAATACC
>DATDUY010000190.1:0-3353 GCA_035290165.1 Sulfuricurvum sp.
GTTGACCGATTCAAATCTTTTTTTCGGTACTTTTTTTATGATGACCGGAGGAAGTCCCGGCGGTACTGCCGGAGGGATCAAAACGACGGCGGTAGCCCTCGCATTGATCGGTGTATGGTACACCCTTAGAGGTGATACCCATGCCCATATTTTTCGTCGTTCGATTTCACCCTATCAGATCAACAAAGCGTATGCCGTTATTTTCATTGCCTCTATCTATGTTGTCTTTTCCACTATTCTTTTGAGTGAAGTGGAGCGTTTGCCGTTTCTTAGAATTTTATTTGAAACGACTTCCGCATTCGGTACGGTGGGGCTGTCAACCGGAAATGGAGGCGTTCTCAGCTACAGTGCCCTCTTCAGCGATTGGGGTAAACTCAATATCATTGTGTTAATGCTTATGGGACGGGTAGGAGTATTTGCTTTTACCATTATTATTGTCGGAAAAGCGATAGAAAGCAGAATTAAATATGCAGAAGGAAAGGTAATTATTTAGTATGGAAACATTTGCGGTTATTGGTTTAGGAAAATTCGGATTTCATGTTGCCAAAGGGTTGGCACAACAAGGACTTAGCGTTATCGCAGTCGATTTAGATGAGGAACAAATACGAGAAATCAATGAATTTGTACAAGATGCTATCATCCTCGATTCTACCGATATTCGTGCACTGCGTGAAGCGGGAATCGGTAATGTCGATGTAGCGGTAGTCAGTATCGGAGAAAACATCGAAGCGAGTATTCTCACGGTGATGGCACTGAAAGAACTCGGTGTGGAAACGGTAGTAGCAAAAGCGATTACAACCGTACACGGTCAGATTCTCTCTAAGCTCGGAGCGGCAAAAGTGATCTATCCGGAGATGGAATCAGCGAAAAAAATCGTTAAAAAAATGGTTAAAAATATGCACTACGAGACGATTGATCTCTCGATTACGATGAAAATTGCCAAGCTGACAGTCCCCTCGTTTTGGGTAGGCAGTTCCATCCTTTCCCCCATTTTTGAAGATGAGTTTGAAGTGAAGCCGATAGCCTATAAACATCAAGGGATCTGGTACACCTCGTTTGAAAAAGACGATATTTTGGAAAAAGGGGATATCCTCGTTGTTTTAGGAAACAGCGGTCATATCGAAGCACTCAGTAAAAAGATTTAAAAGAAATTTAAAGCTTATTGGCAATCGTTTTAATCTCATTAACGAGTGCCTGCTGGCGGGCATAAATGTATTCGATCAGATAGCTTTCATAAGGCTCCATAAGATTCAGTTCTACGACCACTTTGGTAAACTCATCACCCTCTTGCAAGTACTGTATTTTTCCGGGAATCGCCATGGTAACCATCCCCCCGTCAAATCGCTCCAGTGGAAGATTGAATTGCAGACTAA
Source organism: Sulfuricurvum sp. (assembly GCA_035290165.1). Classification (GTDB taxonomy): domain Bacteria; phylum Campylobacterota; class Campylobacteria; order Campylobacterales; family Sulfurimonadaceae; genus Sulfuricurvum. The sequence goes on from DATDUY010000190.1 coordinate 1,374, forward strand.
CCTTAGACTCTAACGCAAGAGGGACTTTTGAGACACTCAATTTGCAGGCAATAGATTTGATTGAAACATCCAGTATCGTTCCCGACATCACACTCTTAGCCGTTGCGATCGTAACGTGCATACGATGATCACTTTGAATACGGATATATTGACGATTATTTCCCGAAGCTTGCAGCGGTTCAAAATTGGACAGTACTGCAATTTTTTTGGCAACATCGACAATTTTAACATTTGCCAAGATATCAAAAGGGATATTTGCCCCTTGAATAACGACATTTCCTTCCAGTTTCATGGCATAGCCTTGTATCTTTTCGATAGCAACGTAAACCATATCATTTGATATTTTGACAATCCGAGCCGCAGTACTGATTCGAATCCCTTTATAAAAGTTAAGCAGTTTAACCGATGTCTTCGTCATAATCATTTTTTCAAGATAATGAAGAGCTTGTGTTTTGTCATCTACTTCTTGCACTGCTGCCGAAATTTTGAAATGGACGAGATGAGCCAAATCGCGAGAAAGCAGCTGTTTTTGATTGATATGATCTATGATACCGATCGCTTTATTCAGTTCAACTCCATGCATATCGATAATAAAAGAGTCTATAACAGGCGACGCACCTTCGATAGATATTTCAAGATTCAAATTTTCATGAAAGCGTTCCAGCCTATGTTTTAGTTCATCCAAAGAGAGACTAGAAGCGATAAGGGTGTAGATATCTTTGTGCCACTGAGCCATTTGGATATCGTGGTCAAAATGAGTCGCTGCAAGTTTCAATATTGCTTTACAGATATCATTATAAATATCTTCACCCCTCATCTCAGTGATTTTATCTGCATTTTCAATGTACATTACAATGACCGGAATCGCCTCATTCTCTCTTTTATGGATAACAAAAGCATCTTTAAGAAGCTCAATGAACCCCATCCGATTATGAAGCTGTTTGTCGCAATTTTGCATCGGTGTGCTCAACGGTATCATGGTGACAAGGAACTCACTGTCTTTTAGCGGTTGATTGGTTACAAAATACTCTTTAGACTCCCCGTTGGTATCTTTTCGTGACATTATTCTTTGAGAAAATCCGGGTCTTTTAAGGAGAGAAGCCATCTCTTTATCTTCGAAATAGCAATCAAGATCTCCCAAATTTTTAATACCGAATTTACGCTTCAAGGTATCGTTTGCATAGACAGCTTTGCCCACTTTGTGTATCCAAAAGAGATTATTAGAGTATTCAGAGATCGTACGATCATAAGTGGTAAGGATAGATTCATTGTGTTTTTTAACCAAGGTCGAAAAAATTCCCATCATAACATTCGCAAACTCTTCTTCATTTTGGGGAATATTATTGACACTGGAAACACGCAAAGAGAGAGCGGCTCTTAAAACATTGACATCTTTAAAATCGGGAGTCAGTACAATCGATTCAAGAGATTGAACCAAAGCAATGGAATTTTTTAAATCAGATCCTCTTATAAAATCAGCAGATCCGCACATAATAAGCAGATGACAACTAAGAGATGACGCATCGATTTGAATTTGATCAAACGACCTGAAATCCGAACTGCGAAACACAGCATCCGCAGATTCGCGAAAAGGCAAATCGACTCCGGATTCATAAATTACGAGTAAATCAAAATGTTTGGCGTACTTGGCTATTTTTAGAATGGACACCTTCATCCCTGATGTTTTAAATAATTATAATTGTAACCTATATGTCACTTTTCTCTACTTAAAGAAGAACAAAGTTAGCTTGAACAGAGTTTCTGCTAATATTGCAAAAAAGATTTAGGAAATATTTATGCTCCGTTTTGCCCCAAGCCCGACCGGTGATATGCACATCGGCAATCTTCGTGTCGCTTTATTTAATTACATCTGTTCGGTTCAACGTGAAGAACCTCTCCTTATCCGCATCGAAGATACCGATAAAGAGCGCAATATTCCGGGAAAAGAAGAAGAGATTTTTGCGATTTTGGCACTTTTCG
>DATDUY010000191.1:0-2462 GCA_035290165.1 Sulfuricurvum sp.
AGATCAGAGGTCGCATCACCGACAAAACTCACGAAGCCTCGATGTTGAAACGGGAGAAAAAGAGCCGCTACAACAATAAACTTTTCCTCACCAAATGCGCGCTGTGCGACGAAGCGGTCGATGAAGTGCATCACATCGTCCCTCAGGCGAACGCGGATGATGGCGGATCGATCGGGCACTATGGGATGAATCACCGTTATAACCTTATTCCGCTATGTGCAAAGCACCATCGCCTCGTCCATGAGGGGAAAATTGCGATCCACGGTTTCGTGATGAGTGAGGACGGTTTACGACTCAGTTACTCCGAGAACGCTACGACGAACAGTTAAGCTGAGTGAGTGAAAGGGGCTGTCATGAAAATTTTAATTGTTGATGACAGTCTGACGGTTCGTAAGATTGTTAAGCGTTATTTGTTGAAGCACGGCTACGATCACATAGATGAAGCGGTTGATGGCAAAGACGCGCTTGCCTTGTTGCAGCAGTACGAATACGGGTGTATATTTTTAGACATCAATATGCCGGTAATGGACGGTTTTGCTGTTTTGGAATGGCTCAATCGTGTACCGTGGCGAGATCAGATTCATGTCGTTGTAATGTCAACGGAAGTGATTCAGTTGGGTCAAAAGCGGATACGGGAACTACGAATCGATACGGTTATCCCGAAACCCTTTAGTGGAAGCGAATTTGAAAGAACCGCGGTATCGCTGCTGAATGTTATCAGTTCCGGAGCACAAACGGTACAGCTCGTTTACGATGGGCCTATATTAATCATCGATGACAGCTTGGCGATGCGAAACATCATACGAAAACAGCTGGAAAATCTTAATTGTCTTAATCTAACTGAAGCCGTAAACGGTAAAGAAGGGCTTGAAAAAATCAGCGAGTGGGCAATGCTTTATGAAGACGATGAAAAGATGGGAATTGTCTTTTTAGATCTGACAATGCCGGTAATGGACGGATTGCAGTTGATTGAAATTTTGGAAGAAAAAGAACTTCTTTCCAAATTACAGATCATTGTTCTCTCGGGAAGCATCGACATGGCATTGACGATGGTGGACGGTTCATCTATCATGGCCGCGTTGCCAAAACCGTTTGAACATACGGCTTTTGTTCAGGCGTTTCGTCCCTTGATCGAAGAGAAACCGATTCGGCTGCAAACAAGACTAAGTGAGATCAAACTTTTTTTTGATGCGAAAAAGAATGTTGAAAACCTTGCCTCCTTGGATGTGATCGAAACGGAGACCCTCAGTGAATTGGCAGAGTTCCTCTTTGCCTCGTTTGAATCGATGACCTTAGAACTCTCTTTTCCCAAAGAGCGTTTGAGGGAGATTCCAAAAGAGGTATTTGCTTCATGCATCGAGTCGGTCTATCGTTCGGTATTGATGATTGATCACCGTATTGAAAATTATTTCGAACTCGAATATCTATACGATCAGCTGCAAAAAATAGATCGGTATGAATCGCAAATAAGTGCAATTACAACCGAAGAGATTCTTGGCTATATCCGTATGAAACTGTTGCCGAGAAATAATGAGTATGCCGAATTGAGCGCTAAAATAAGCCGTTACCGTATTGCTATTAAAACGTTAATAGAACGGAAAAACAAACTTATACAAATGTATAAAGAGACACCAAGCAAACAGCTTAAAGAGAGCTACGAAAAATATGAGCATGATCTTGCATCCTACCGAGGTGCTTTGGAAAGTCATGACAAACAATTCAATGATTTATCTCAGTTCTTAGAAAATGAGATTATGGATCAGTGGGAACAGATTCTCAAAGCTCAGATTCATCGAATGGTAAAAACCGCTAATCAGGTCCGTGCCGAGTTTGATAGATCTCTTTGGAAGGGGATGCGTACATCTAAGAGTTTTAGGTCTTATTGTAATACACAAGGAAGACATTTGGAGTTGACGACGCAAAGCTGGCTCGAACATGAGAATAATCGACTGTATGGACAACTTCGCCATTTTTTTGAAGTCGATTTTCGGACATCAGTACTGATTGTAGGTTTTAAAGACAGTGAAGGAAGCCGAATGCGCGAAGAACTGAAAAAGAATTTCCCCACGTATGATATTCAGGCATTTACTAACTGGACGATAAAAAATTACGGTTTACCGTATGTGCCGAATTTATTCATATTAAACCGTGAATCGCAGGAAGAAGGGTTGGAAATCTATCTCAAGGAAGTGGCAAAGCGGTTTGAAACCTCGGTTGAGATGCTTAATACATTGATCGTTTATAAAGGGGCTATCAAAAGCTCGGAGTTGATCGGCAATGATAGCCTTTACAATTTGAAACGCAAAAATTATATTAAAATGCCTTCTTCGCCTCATGAATACACTATGATTGCGCTGAAAGCAAAATCGCTTATTTTTTAGTCCGGTACCGTTTACGCCATCACTTTGTGAAGCGGGCGTGAATAAGGCTGGATCAGCTGTGCATAGATTTTCGGTATATCG
>DATDUY010000192.1:0-4075 GCA_035290165.1 Sulfuricurvum sp.
GCTGTGTAGGTTTTACCGCTGTTCGTCGGCCCCGTGTGAAAAATGAGACGACGGCGGAGAGAGCGGGCGAGAGGAAAGAGGTTTTTAAAATCGCGTACCGTTCGGGCTAATAAGGCTTGACGTTGACGTTTGAGCAGTTCATTTGCATTGCGTTGATCAAAAGAAAACAGAACACGTCGAGAGGTTTTGGAGCTGATATGGGGAGTTAGAGTGAGATAGGGTAGAAGTAGCTCATACACGATAGCGTACAGTGATTCCTCGCTCATTTCCAAAAGTTTAGAACGCTCACGGCACTCATTTACCAAATGCTCTAACTCATTTAAAAAGGCTCGCTCTTCATGGATGCTTTGCTCTTCTACCATAGTCGTGATAGTGAGCTCCTCTTCGTTCCAGATTTGTCGGCTCAACTCCGTTGCATCCAAATGGAGCGAGAGGGTATAATCAAGTGGCTCCTCTTTGTGAGGAAGAGGGAGTTGTTTCTCAATCTCGATGATCAAATCATCCGATCCTACCGATATAAGTGGGGTGCCCAGATGACGTTCCAAAACGTCACGCAAAATGTCGATACCCAGTGTTCCGTAGGTTTGGGTCGATGGGGGAGCGCTTTTGAGTGAAGCGATAATCTGTTCACGGTTTAGATAACGATGGTGAGTCAGATTCAGGGAGGATAAAAACAGGTTTGTTTGCTCTTGTTTTTGATGTGTTAGTGCTGTTTTTAGCTCACTGATTTCAGGAACTAAAATCTCTAAACTCTCTTCATGGAGCCGTTTTTCATTCAACGGCGGGGTTTTGAGGACATGGATTTTGGTAAAGCTCTCACCATCGATCACGTAGCTGATCGGAGCATAATACTCCAGCGTATCGTCGTAGTTGAATTTCCCCTCTAACGCTTTTTCGAGAGATTCGCGTTTTTTGGTATAGCGGATATGTTCTAGCTTGGAGGCTATTTTATCTGGGGTGATTTTGCGGGTACGGATGTCGATAAATGCCGCATGCAGATCACGCCGTTCCGCTTCAGTGATCTCGAAAGCCTCTAAAAGCTCATCGATCTTCTCTTCTCGCTCGTGAGGTTTCTCTTTGGGCTTAGGGTTGGGGTAGATTTTCCCCTCATGTTTGAAAAACGCGACAATCAATTCACGGTTGTCGGTCTCCCCCTCCGACCATAAACGGCGGAAGGTTCTAATTAAATTCGCTTTATCGGTTGAACCCTCAAATATCCCCAGTGTGTGGGCGAGGGCGATGAGTGCCTCGGTCGGAACTCTCTCTATCCCCTCATCGAATCCCTCATCGCCGAAAAAATGGCGAATCGATTGGTTGAGTTTGATCATTTTTTTCTTTTTCTTTGCCATAGCGTAAGTGTAGCCTAAAATCCTAAGGCTAAAGCATTTATAGTTTTGATAAACTTTCGCAAAGTGATCTGTAAAGGGGTGGCTATGGTCGATTTAAATGTCGATGAATGGACGCAGGAAGAGTTTTTGCGCAACAAAAAAGAGCTTGAATCCAATGGTGTTAAAGTGCTCCTGGTCGATACAATCCTCAACTCTATCGATGGCACCGAAACGACCCTTTATGCTCCGCCGTTACTCAAATCAGAGCCTGAGGGGAGTGTATTTGTCTTTTATTGTGACACAGGGAAGTCTTCCAAGGAGCGGCTAAAAGAGTTTCGAGGTAAGTTCCCGAAACACGTTTGTATCAGTTTACGGGGAGGGAGAGGGTATTGGCGCAAAAACTTGAGGGTATAACAGAGGCATTAGAGGCGTTTGTCCGCTCACTCGAAGAGGGTCGTTATTACGATGCCCATGAAGATTTGGAACAATTGTGGTTTCCCCGTCGTTTTGAGAGGAGTGATGAGGTGCTTTTATGGAAAGGGTTTATCAGTGCGGCGGTGAGTTTCGAGCTGATTAAACGGGGCAAAGCAAAGCCCTCACAGATTGCTTGGCAAACCTATCTCAAATATCGCCCTCTTTTAGAGAATCTTGTTACTCCCCATAAAGAACTCTACGTTACAATAGATACACTTATTCAGAGCAGGAGAATACAATGTCAGAATTCTTAGAGGCGATGGCATTTCGTCATGCGTGCAAAGTGTTTGATACCGAAAAGCAGATTCCAGAGGAGGAGTTTGCGTCGCTGTTAGAAGCAGCACGTACTTCTCCCTCATCGTTTGGGATGGAGCCGTGGAGAATGATCGTTATCCGTAAACCGAATCTTCGTAAAGCACTCAAAAGTGCGTGTTGGAATCAAAATCAGATTACCGAGTGCTCCGAACTGGTGATCTTTACGACCGATAATGACACGGTTCGCAGCGATACACCTTATGTCCGTAAAATGTTTGAGCGTCGGGGTCTCTCTCCTGAAGCGGTCGATACCTATATGGGAATCTATAAAAACTATTTAGAGCCGATCGAGTGCGATGAGATATTGTTGGAGAATTGGACGGCAAAACAGTGTTATATTGCTATGGCAAATATGATGACCTATGCTGCGACACTCAAAATTGACAGCTGTCCGATAGAGGGGTTTGACAAAGAGGGTGTCGAAGCGATTTTGGATCTCGAATACGGTCATAGCGTAGCGGTTATCTGCGCATTCGGCTATCGTGTCAATCCTCAAAGTCCCCAAATGCGACTCGATATAAAACAGATTGTTGAATACCGCTAAAAGGAGAAGCCGATGTTGCAGAAAATGGAATACTATTCGCAAGTAGCGGTTGAACACGGAACTGAATACGGGATAAAGATTTTAGGTGCTTTTGCTATTTTCTTTATCGGAAAATGGGTTGTACAAAAAACTATTTCTTTGATGCGAAAAGCCATGTTCAAATCCCATGTCGATGAAACCTTGATATCATTTTCCGCAAATGCGATATATGTTGCTTTAATGATTACCATCATTGTTGCGGCGGCGAGTAATCTCGGAATTAATACTACCTCTTTTATTGCCGTATTCGGTGCGGCAGGTTTAGCGATCGGTTTAGCCCTCAAAGATACCCTTGCCAATGTCGGGGCGGCAGTGTTGATTATCTTCTTTCGTCCGTTTAAAGTGGGTGATTTCATCGAAGTTTCGGGTGTGATGGGGACGGTTAAGATCATCAATCTTTTTTCAACAACCCTCACAACGGCGGATAACCGCTCTATCATTATCCCCAACGGTGCATTGATTGCCGGTAATATTATCAACTATACGGGAAATGAAACACGCCGGATTGATATGACGTTTGATATCGATTACAAAGATGATCTCAAGCTTGCTAAAACGATTATTTCGGAGATATTAGAGGCGCATTCTAAGGTACTACAAACGCCTGAATCACTTGTAGCGGTTGGGGCGTTGACCCAAAACTCCGTACAGCTGATTGCCCGTCCATGGGTAAAGGTAGAAGATTATTGGGATGCGATGTTTGAGATAACCGAATTGACCAAATTGGCGTTCGATCAGCACCATATTACTGTCCCTTTTCCACAGGTTGTAAGCCACGTTAAACACGAAGAGTAAACGTTTCTTAGCGGTTATTCATTAAAAAGGCGAATGTCGCTCCCAATGCGGCAACCGCTCCCGCGACAAAAAGATAGGGCGGAGCGTATTGATAGACGACTCCTGCCCCTAATGCCCCTACAAATCCCCCAAGACCGTACGAAATGCCAAAGAAAAATTGCTGTGCTAAATGACGGGCTTTATAAAGGGAAAAGAGCACACTGATGGCGGCAGTATGAAAGAGGGCAAAACTAAAGGCATGAAGGCTCTGAGAGGCAAATAAAACGACCAAAGAGTTGGGAAAGAGGGCAACCAAAAACCATCGCAGAGCTGTGATGAGTGCAGTGATCCATAGCAGAGCATAGAGATTGCGACGCAGCAGGTTCCCTTGAAAATAGAACATCAAAATTTCGGCGACAACCCCAAAGCTCCATAGCCATACAGTGGTATCCAGCGAGACTCCGTGATCGGTCGTATAGATAGTAAAAAAGTTATAAAAAGGGCCGAAGCTTACCTGCATCAGGAAAAACCCGATCCAGAGCGGAATATGGCTTCGGATCGAGAAACGGCACTCTTCGATGGAAGCTTCACACTCTTTTGA
>DATDUY010000193.1:0-3028 GCA_035290165.1 Sulfuricurvum sp.
GCGATAACGACGATACCGCTCGTCTCTTCGAATCCGTCCATCTCGGTAAGAAGCTGATTGAGGGTTCCTTCACGTTCGTCGTTTCGTCCCCCCTCACGCTTTTTCCCCACCGCATCGATCTCGTCGATAAAGATGATAGCCGGAGCGTTTTTCTTGGCGGCGGAGAAGAGTTCTGAAACCCGTTTTGCCCCCATACCGACGTAAATCTGGACAAATGAGGCACCGCTTTGGTAGAAGAACGGGACATCCGCTTCGGCAGCAACCGCTTTGGCAATCATCGTTTTTCCGACACCCGGAGGACCTACCAGCAATACACCACGAGGCATACGGGCACCGAAACTGTAGTACCGTTTCGGATTGCGCAAGAAGTCAATAATCTCTTCGAGTTCCTCTTTGACATCGCCGATCCCGCCGATGTCACTGAAACGAACCGTCGATTTTGCCGGAATGATGTTGGTAGAGGGTGCTTCCGGTTCGGCAGCGGCTTTTGCAACGGGTACCTCTGTGGGGATATCATCCTCAAATCCGAGGCGGCTTTTCCAAGCCCAAAATCCCGCTCCCCCTATAAGGGCAAAAAAGAGAAAAAACCATCCCCAGCCGTTCCCCCCCTTGGGTTCAATAATAAGATGAGCCGTTAACTCTGAGGGCAATTGGGACGAAGAAATTTTAACGACCCCATCTTCTTTTGTAGCGAAATAGGTGTATCCGCCGTCGCTGAAAGCTTTCTCAATCTGATCATTCTCGATCAGTTTTGTCGCTTCTGAGAGGGTTACAGTGTTGCTGCTGTCTCGTAAAAGGGCGAAAAGGAGTAAGAGTAAAACTATCCCGCCCGAAATAAGTAAGATCAGCTGATTACGGTTAAAATTTGGCCATGTTATATTCATCGTGTACCTCATATTTTTCCAGTGTGATCCAATCACCGCTGATATCTTCGAGCGATTCAACCACTACTTTGTTATAAAACTGATCGTATCCGATATACTGAGTCCCCTCACCCGATTCGACCAACACTTCCAGCGGGATATCTCCCTTATTTTGACGGAATGTTTTATTATTCGATTCAATGATGGCATTCAGTTCAGCCATTCTTTGGGATGAGAGGGCACCGTTGACTTCAGGCTTCATCACCGCACTCGGGGTTCCGTCACGTTTTGAGTAGGTAAAAGGGTGAATATGGGTAAGGTGAAGAGAGCGGAGATTCTCCATCGCCTCGTTCCAGATCGGATCGCTCTCTCCCGGATGTCCGACAATAAAATCGGTTCCGAGGGCAAATCCTTTACTGCTCAACATTCCGAACAACTCAGCATCACTTTTATAACGATTACGGCGGTTCATAAGACGTAGCATTTCATCACTGCTGTGTTGAATCGCGATATGAAGATGGCGTTCCAGCCACGGCTCATCCAAAATTTCCCGAAACGATTCATTGACCTGTATCGGCTCCAACGACCCGACACGGATACGGCGAACTCCACGGATCAATGACATCTTTTTCATGAGCTCAGCGATATTTCGCCCCTCGCCCTGCCCGTAGCTTCCTACGTTCGTCCCCGTGAGGACAAACTCTCCGAAACCGTTACTTGCAAGTCGTGATACCTGCTCTAAAATCTTAGCTTCATCCATGCTGCGTGCATCACCGCGTACAAAGGGGATTATGCAATAACTGCAACGGAAATTGCACCCTTCCTGAATCTTGATAAACGCACGCGATTTCCCGACGAACTCATCGACGATCGCATCGTCGATGTAGTTCAGGTCGCCGATCTCATAAAAGCGGCTCTCCTGAGAGAGAAGTGTATTGATTTTCATTTTCTCAGAAGGGCCGAAAACCCCCTGTATCTTCCCTGCACCGAAAAGTGATTCCCCTTTTGTATGGGCACCGCATCCGGTCAGAAAAAGCTTTTTACCCTGCTTGTCCATCTGATTAATATAGCCTCGAACGCTGACATCGGCACCGTTGGTCACCGTACAGGAGTTGACGACAACGATATCGGCACGGCTCTCATCTTCCGTCACCTCATAATCACTCAAGGCAGACATCATCACCTGCGAATCAAAAACATTCGTACGGCAACCGAACGTTTTAAAATAGACTTTCGGCTTCATTGCACATCCGGTGGCGGAGATTTAGGCGGTATCGGAGCTGTATAAAACGTCTGTGTCGGATAGGCAATCGTAATATCGGATTCGGCATTGAACGCATCGATAATATCAGCAGAGATCGTACTCCGAAGCGTTAACGTCGCGTAGGCATTGGTCAGATACCACGCACTGATTTTAACCCCGTGCGGTTCGATAAAAGTAAAGACGCGCGGTTCGACGTTACTGTTTTTAAGGCTGTAACGATCTCTGAGCTTATTGATCTGCTTACGGGTGATATCGGTGTACCCTTTGGAATATTTTCGGCAAATCTCTTTTACCAGATGAGCCGCTTTTTTGTGATTCGAATCAAAGGTTATCACAATATCAATCCCGTCCCACACCGTTTTAAGCGATCCGTGCGAATAATTGGCGATCATAGAGGTAAAAATATAGTTATTAGGGACGAAAACGATCCGTCCCGCTCGACGGTTTGTTTCCAAAGTCGTCAACGTTACATCTTCCATCAACGTAATACGCTGCATCGAGACATCCAAAACATCTCCGACATATTCCATACCGTCTTTTACGAAACGGACACGATCACCGACATGGATAGAGCCTCCGACGACAATGACGAGCCATCCCAGCAACGACATAAACCAGTCCCGCATTGCGATAGCGAGACCGGCGGAAGCAAAGCCGAGTACGGTGGCAAAATAGCCGACATTATCGATATAACTGAAAAGCAAAATGATAATAATCAACGTTACATTGATAAAGGTGACGATCTTATTCGCCATATAAAACCGTTCATTATCAACAATGTAGCGTTTAATTACCCGCTTGAACAAAAAGGAGATGATAATTAAAATAGCGACGATCATTCCGATATTCAACAGTTTGTAAATTTGGTCTTTGATCTCTTTGTTGATTTTGGCTTCGGTCG
>DATDUY010000194.1:0-2203 GCA_035290165.1 Sulfuricurvum sp.
CTTGATACGAACGTGGAGTCGATACATTCGTTAAGATAGGCTTTTTCGTTACCGATAAAACGGGGCTCATGAAGCGGTAAAAAAGTTTCGGTTTGAAATGTTTTTTGTATGAACTTCGTTACGGCTTCAAAATCCATCACATTTTTCCATCAAGATATTTGCCGGTCTCTTTATGACCGAATCCGGGGATCATCTCAAAAAACAGCTCGACGATTTGATCTTTTGTCCATTGTTTATCGGCTTTCATCTGCTCGATTGCTTCGGTAAAACGGTTGAGTTTAGACTCATCGTAGAGGGGGTCATTTTTAATAATACCGAGGTTATGAAATCGTTCCATATCAAGTGTCTCATTCTCCGTAAAAAACTCCTCAAAATCTTTTTCTCCCGTCGTATCGCTGGCGGTAAAAAGGCATGGCCATTGTCCCTGATCAGGGAGTGTTTTGGAAAGCTCTCTCGCTTCATCTTCATTTTCACACAAATAAGGTTTGTATCCGAGATTTTGGAGGTATTTCACAGCGATGTCTGCAAACGTGATCAAGTGCAATGCTTCACTGAGTTTAGGGAAAAAGATGTCGCGGTTTTCGCCGAAAATACAGGACATCAGGCATAGCTCTCCTGACTCTTTAGGGGTAACGAAATAGCGTTTGATATCATTGGGGGCAACAATCGGTTGGCGTTTTTGAATCCGTTGATTAAACCCGTGCAAGAGGGAACCGTCACTGAAGGCGACATTGGCAAAACGGGCGGTAGAGATGGTGATTTCGCGGCTTCGACGCATCAAAAACATCTCCATAATCCGTTTGCTGGCTCCCATCATATTGACCGGATTGGCCGCTTTATCGGTGGAGACACAAAAATATTTTTTCGTACCCTTAGTGATCGATTGACGCAGTGTTTTGTCGGTATTGAAAATATTGACATCAATCATCCGCATGAGGGTGAAAGGATCTTTTTCACTCCGTACGTGCTTGAGCGCGGAGAGGTTTAGGAGATAATCGTAGTTGCCGTCTGATTCGATAAACGCATCGTATTCAACCGATCCGATATCCAGAGCAAAGGTTTGAAAATCTCCGTCGATATAGCCGAATGAACTTCGGATATCCCGTACCAATTCGACCATATTATTTTCGCTGATATCGACGACATGGAGTTTGAGCGGATTGCGTTTGAAGATCTCTTTGGTAACCGCCTGACCGATAGATCCGGCTCCGCCGATGACGAGAAAAGAGGAGGAAGATACTATCTCAGAGAGTTGGTGTGCATAAGTATTAATGTCATCGATAAAAAGTTCTTTTTCCCGACCGATCAATGACAAAAGACTCAATGTTTCAATCTCTCAAATTTTTCAATTTCATCCAGTTTTTCCCACGGATAATCGCTTTGACCTACTTGACCTCGGCTGGCGACATCGGCATAAAGAAATGTCTCTTCACTCGGATGATCGAGATCAAATTTACGGGTAATCCAGTTAGGGGTCAATGAAAAGTTATCGTGAACAAAGGTAGAGAGGATATCATCATTCAATCCCTCAATACAGGTACCGCTGGTATCAACAGAAACCGAAGTAGGTTTGGCGACACCGATGGCATAACTGATTTGAACGATTGCTTTTTTAGCCAACCCTGATGCTACGATATGTTTAGCGATCCAACGTCCGGCATAAAGACCTGAACGGTCTACTTTGGTATAGTCTTTTGAGCTTTGAGCGCCGCCGCCGATAGGGGCATATCCTCCGAAGCTGTCAACGATGAGTTTACGTCCTGTTAGACCGCTGTCATGTAGACTGGAGTGAGAGACATATTTGCCTGTAGGGTTGATATGGATAATACACTCTTTAGGATCAAACAGATTGGTCGGTAATCCCGTATCAAGGATAAGCTCCATAATCAATTCACGCACTTGGACGATATCCATCGTATTGACACACGGAGCAGAGACGACGATAGTGTGGATCGCTTGCGGATTGCAGTTTTCAAAGTTGTCTTTAACGCCGTAGTCCATCGTCACTTGGGTTTTAATATCAACACCGAGTTTATGAGGATGAGCTAATGCGTAGTGATAGACTTTCTCCATCAGCATCCGTGCATAGGTGATCGCACTTGGCATGAAGTTTGCGGTTTCACAATCGGCATAGCCGAACATGATCCCCTGATCCCCCGCACCGGTTTCGCCATCACTCTGATCAACCCCTTGATTGATATCG
>DATDUY010000195.1:0-3390 GCA_035290165.1 Sulfuricurvum sp.
AGCTGGTTCGGGTGACGGAGAGATCATTCAATCCCCCCTTAACAAAGCTGATCACTTCGTTACGGCGTGATTTAGGGAGGATAAATTCAGGATGGGCTTCATAATATTCTAACAAAGGTTTTTCGTATTTGGAGAGACGGAAGAAATAACTCTCTTCTTTGACAATGGTGGTCGCTCTGCCGCAATCCGGACAGCCGCCGCCGTCCATCAACTGCGATTCGGGAAAGAAGCTCTCGCAGCTGACGCAGTAGTTCCCCTCATAAAAGTCTTTATAAATATCACCGTTCTCATACATCTTTAAAAATGCGGCTTGAACCCCTTTTTTATGGGTTTCATCAGTGGTGCGGATAAATTGATCGTAACTAATATCAAACTCATCCCACAAATTACGGAACGTCGCACTGATTTCATCGGCAAACTGCTGTGTCGGTTTGGAGAGGTTTTTTGCCGCCTCTTCAATCTTTTGTCCGTGTTCATCCGTTCCTGTGAGAAAATAGGTCTCGTTACCGAGAAGACGTGAATGGCGTGCCAACGTGTCGGCAATGAACGTAGTGTAAGCATGACCGATATGGGCTTCACCGTTGACGTAATAAATAGGGGTAGTAATATAGTTTTTCATTTATTTTCCTTATTAAAAATCAAATCCGCCGGTTTCACCCTTGGACATACTTTCATACACACTTCGAATGTATTTGGTGCGGATTTCGCATCCGATACATTTTTCACACACATAGCAACTGCTTAGATCATGCTCTTGCTGGCACTCTTGGAGAATTTTTATGGCTTCGTCCAGTAGTGCTTCGTACTCACTGTTGTCCGGCGTAGACACTTAAAACCTCTTCAATCTCTTCACATGAACCGAAAAAGCAAGGGCTGGTATCGTGAACGTGTGCAGGCTCTTTTTCCAAAACACGTTTGACACCATCCACCGCTTTCCCGCCCGCTTTTTCGAAGATAAAGGCAAAAGGGAACACCTCGAATAACATCCGCAGTTTCCCCTCCGGTTTATCGCTGGCACCCGGATAGCTGAACAATCCGCCCCCTTTGAGGAGAATCTGATGCAAATCGGGAACCATACCGCCGGAGTAGCGGAGGCGATAGCCGCGAGCGAAAAAGCTATCGATCATTGCTTTGTGAAACGGTGCCCAACACTGCTGTGTACCACCGGGAGCATTGATCTTCCCTTTTTCATTCAAGTGGATATGCTTCACAAACTCAAACTCTCCCGCTTGGAGGAGATAGAGGGAGACTTTGTGCTCATCGGCGTACACCAATTCAACGCGCGGGCCGTAGACAACATAGCAGCTTGCAACCATTTTACTCGGTGTAAAAGCTCCGTCATAAATTCCGAAAATGGAACCGACGCTAAGGTTTACATCCACTAAAGAGGAACCGTCAAGTGGGTCAAATGCGATAAAAAAACGACCGTTTTCATTGAGAACCATCGGATGTTCTTTCTCTTCACTTGCGATCGTGTGGACACTGGAAATTTGGCTCAGTTCTTCTTCGATAATCAAATCACTTTGAATATCAAGCTGAAGCTGGGTCTCACCGGAGCTGTTTTGCTCTTGAGAGTATCCGATATCTTTGACATCGATCGCGTTTTTGATCCGTATGGCACTTTTTTGGATCGCTTCTAAAATAACATTCATTTCATAACCTTTGCGTGAGCTAAAATCCACTCGATCACTTGATCGGGGTTGTTGAGATCGAGAAGATCAATACCATCGGGGATCGAATAGTGTGAAGCATCGATGCTTTCATCGATAGCCAATGCGTTCATATAGGGAAAATAATCGGTGTCGATAGAACCTCGGAAGATACTGATTCTAGGAAGGGGGAGGTTTTTCAACCCTTCAACCAATAGGACATCAAAATCACCGAAAAGCTCAACCAGCTCATCCAGTTCTTTATGGCGCTGAGAGAAATAGGTCGTTCGTGTTGGAGAGGTGACGATCACTTCAGCTCCCGTATCACTGAACTTGTAACTGTCTTTTCCCGGAACGTCAAACTGCGCTTTATCTTTCGGGTCGTTCTTAATTATGGCAACATCTAAATTGTGCTCATGGATCAATTTACGGGCTACTTTAAGAATCAGCGTTGTTTTGCCGCTGTTGGAGGGACCGGTGAATGCAATCGCTAAACGTTTTTTCAAAAAAACATACCTCTATTAAAATGTGGGATATTATAGTCAACAATCATTTGAATATTGCTAAAGCGGTGATGGTATATCTTTAAAAAAAATAGAAGAGACGGATGATATATTTATTTTGTTGATAATTTATTACTTTAAAATTAAATTGTATCAAATCTATGATATCATTAAAAACAGATCAAAAATATTAGTTAATAAGCTAATTTATTGATTACCAAATAGATACCTTTTTCTACTATAAGGAGTTCGATGAAAGCTGTTGTGATGGCTGGAGGATTTGGAACACGGATACAACCGTTGACCCATTCTATTCCTAAACCTATGCTACCGATAATGAACCGCCCAATGATGGAACACACCATTATGAGTCTAAAAGCTCTGGGGATTACCGATTTTATTGTTCTACTTTATTTTAAACCTGAGGTTATAAAAGATCATTTTAAAGACGGAAGCCAGTGGGGTATTAATATAACCTATGTTCTTCCTGATGATGATTACGGGACTGCCGGTGCCGTCAAAAAGGCTCAAGAGCTTATCGGTGATGAAAATTTCATTATTATCAGCGGGGATTTGGTGACCGATTTTGATTTTCAAAAAATATTTGATTATCATAAATCCAAAAAATCCAAACTCACCATTACTCTAACGTCCGTTGACAATCCGCTTGAATTTGGTGTTGTTATCGCTAATAAAGAGGGAAAGATCGAGAAATTTCTCGAAAAACCGAGCTGGGGAGAGGTGTTCAGCGATACGATCAATACCGGTATTTATATTATAGAACCGGAAATTCTTGATTACATCCCTAATAATGAAAATTTTGATTTTGCCAAAGATCTTTTTCCTCTCCTTATGCGCAAAGGGATAGACTTGATGGCAGGATATGCGAAAGGGTACTGGCGGGATGTCGGAAATCCGGAGAGCTACCGTGATGTGTATGAGGACATACTCAGCGGAAAAATAAAACTCCATTTGGGCGGAGAAGCTATCAAATACCTTGATGGTGTTCTTATTTGCGAAGAAGATAACACTCTGGATGAGAGTGTCGAAGTGATCGGAATCGTAGTCATCGGAAAAAATGTCACTGTCAAGAAAGGGACGAAACTCAACAATGTTGTTATCGGCGATAACGTCACCATCGGCGGCTCATCCAAAATTTGCAATACGGTTATCTGGAATGATGTTGTGATCGGACGCAATGCCAAACTTGACGGATGTGTTATTTGCTGCAATAACCA
>DATDUY010000196.1:0-2225 GCA_035290165.1 Sulfuricurvum sp.
TACTTTATTTACGCTATTTTTCGATTGTTCTGATTGCTTTGAGCAGTTTTATGGTCGGATTCGATTTGATGGATAATGCTTCTGAACTTCCGAGTTCGGCCAATCTTGTCTTGATTTACATCATGTATAAATATTTTTATGCCATTGATATGATGCTTCCGATTTCACTAATTTTTGCGATTATTGCCTCATTGGTTGAATTGGTTCGCTCCAATGCATTGGCGGCATATTATGCATTAGGATACTCTAAAACCCGTATAATGGCCCCTTTTTTAGGTGTGGCGGGTCTCTTGATTGTTATTTATATTGCACTTCACGCGACCAATTTTGCCCGTTCAAACGAGTTTGCCAATAATCTGCGTGAAACCTCTCAATTTATCCGTCCTACCAGTAATCTTTTTTTCACCCATGAGGGGAGTTACATCTATTTCGGCAATCTCTACCCTTTGAGTAAAAGAGCGGAGGATATCCGTATTTTTAGATTTAAAAATGGGACGTTAAGCGAGGCGTTGAGTGCTAAAGAGGCGGCCTATGATGACGGATACTGGAATATTAAAAAAGCCCACTTGATACGTCCTCCGGAAGGATTTGATCTAAAAGCTTTGGGAATTACAACGGAAAATAAGGAAAATCTAAAAGTTCTTCGTGATTTTAAACCAAAAATTTTGGATCAGGTATATGAGGGGAAAGCCAATTTTACGATCGGTGATGGATTAGATGCCCTTGAACTTTTGGAAAATCAGAATGTTGATGTGGCGAAAATCACCAGTGCAATGTACCGTATTTTTATTACTCCATGGTTTGCCCCCATTTTGATGGTTCTCTTTTTTACCTATGCTCCGGTGAGTGCGCGATTTTTAAACCTCTCCTTTTTTAGTTTCGGGGCAATTTTGGTCACCTTGATAGTGTGGGGAGTCCTTTTTATGTTGGGAGAACTCTCTAATAACAAAACACTCACTCCGGAAATGGGGATTATCGTCCCGATTATTCTCTTGTGTTGTGTCATGTTATGGCGGCTTGGAAATCCCCTAAGGAGAGTTAGGGTAAAATCGCGACAAAACTAATCAATGAGGATTTAGGGTGATCGATTTTAAAGCTCTGGCACAAACGTACGGAACGCCGTTGTACGTCTATGATTTTGATGCGATGCGTACTCAATTTGAGTCACTAAAAGAGGCTTTTCGCGGTCGTAAATCGATTTTGGCCTATGCGGTTAAAGCAAATTCAAACCTTAGTGTCGTGAAACATTTCGCGCAGATGGGTTCGGGTGCCGATTGTGTCTCTATCGGTGAAGTACGCCGTGCTTTGATGGCGGGTATTCCGAAATACCGTATACTTTTCAGCGGTGTCGGAAAACGTGACGATGAGATTCGCGAAGCATTAGAGTCTGATATCCTTTACATCAACGTCGAGAGTGAAGCGGAACTGGGACGTGTCGAGATGATTGCTCGTGAATTGGGTGTAAAGGCTCGTATCAGCATCCGTGTTAATCCGAATATCGATCCTAAAACTCATCCCTATATTTCGACCGGTCTTCATGACAATAAATTCGGTGTTGAGATTGTTGCGGCAAAACGGATGTACATTCAAGCGAAAAACTCCGATCATCTTGATCCTGTCGGGATCCATTTTCATATCGGCTCTCAGCTGACCGAGTTGGAACCGATTTACGAAGCGGCGGTGATTGTAGCCGATTTGCTCCGTTCCCTTCAAGCAATCGATATTGAGTTGAAATTCTTTGATATCGGCGGAGGGTTGGGTGTCCGTTACGATAATGAGACAACGATTGAACCGTATGATTACGCGCAGGCGATCCTCTCCGCACTCAAAGGGATTGATGTGACGATCATTTGTGAACCGGGACGCTTTTTAACGGCGAATGCAGGATACTTTTTGACGAAAGTACTCTATGAGAAAAACAACGGAGCAAAACGTTTTGTGATGGTGGACGGGGCGATGAACGATCTGATCCGTCCGAGTTTGTACAAAGCGTATCACCGTATTGAAGCGTTGGATAAAACGGGGAATGAAAGCATTGCAGATGTCGTCGGTCCTGTTTGTGAGAGCGGTGACTTTTTGGCTAAAAACTATCCCCTTCCTCTGATGGAACATAACGATTTACTCGTTGTCCACAGTGCAGGAGCGTATGGTTTCGGGATGGGAAGCAACTACAACACCCGCGGACGCGCAGCTGAGATCGCGGTCGAAGCGGGCAAAGATCGCCA
>DATDUY010000197.1:0-2993 GCA_035290165.1 Sulfuricurvum sp.
TTCGAAAGTATCGGAATAGGCAAATAAAACATTCATAGGATAGTGATCGCTATGGGTCACGTAATAGGCTGCTTTTTCGAGCATGTGGTCTTCTTCACGCTTCCAAAATTGCTCTAAAAAGATTTGCGCCCCTTTGAGAATAGCTGTCGTATCAAACCCTGCCAACGTTAAAGGGACCATCCCTACGGCACTTAAGACAGAAAATCGTCCACCCACGTTGGTAGGGATCACAAAGCGGCGCAGATGATGATCGTCTGCGAAATGGGCAAGTATCGAATTTTCATCACTCACGACATAAATCTGATCGGAGTTTTCCAACGGCAATTCAAAACTGACGATAAGACGCTTAAAGATCGATAGCGTCTCTACCGTACCGCCCGATTTTGATATAACAATAAAGAGGGTACGGAATTTGTCAATCTGTTTCATCTCGCTCATAATACTGATAGGATCAGAGTTTTCGAGATAGATCAGTTTTTTGGCATTGGGGGTACTGGGACGGAGCAATCTCTCTATCGCTTTTATCCCGAGAGATGAGCCCCCTATTCCGATGATAGCAATCGTATTGAAACGGCGGTCAATATCATGATGAATTGTTTTGAGTTCTTCCACAAGAGGCTGTGATAAAAGGGGGAGATGATAGTACCCTACCTCACCGGAAGCGGCTTCATGACGAACGGCCTCAAACCCTTTTTCCAGAGTTTGAGCATCCAGCAACCCGGTATCAAAATGGTTCGTATAGCGAAGCATCAGTGTGTACCGATAAGAACCGTCATATCCACTAATCGACTGCTGTATCCCCACTCGTTGTCATACCACGCCAATACTTTAACCGTAGTACCGTCTACAACGCTCGTCATATCGGGAACGTAGGTTGAGCTGTAGGTGGATCCGATAAAATCAGAGGAGACACGTTTGTCGTTATCCACTTCGATAAGCCCTTTAAAAGCTCCGGCTGCAGCTGTAGTGAATGCGGCATTAATATCGTCTTTGGTAACCGCTTTGCTCAAGTTAACGGTCAAATCGACAACCGAAACATCGGGAGTCGGTACACGCATCGCATAGCCGTTAAGTTTTCCGAGCAACTTCGGCATTACTTTGCCGATCGCTTTCGCCGCACCCGTAGAGGTAGGGATCATATTAAGCGCTGCGGCACGTGCACGACGAGGATCTTTTGCGTGTTTAACATCCAAGACATTTTGATCGTTCGTATACGAGTGAATCGTTGTCATCAAACCGTTTTCAATTCCGAACGCATCATCCAGTACTTTACAAATCGGTCCCAAACAGTTGGTTGTACAACTTGCATTGGAAATAATCGCTTCCCCTTTGTATTCGTCCGAATTGACACCGATAACATACGTCGGGGTATCATCTTTAGCCGGAGCGGAGATAACAACCTTTCGGACACCGTTTTTAAGATGACGCTGACAACTTTCCGTATCGATAAAGACACCCGTACACTCGATAACCACTTCTGCACCACAGCCTCCGAAATCGACTTTATCAATATCCCGTTCACGAAACATACGGACGTTTTTGCCGCCGATTGAAATCGTATTTTCATCAATAACTTTCGCATCGATTCCGCGATGAACACTGTCAAATTTGAGTAAATATTCCAACATATCAGGTTTTGCCGTCGTATTTAATGCTACCAGCTCAATATCACTTCGTTCAGAAATGATTTTCGCTACGATAATTCCGATTCTGCCCGTTCCGTTAATCGCCACTTTGAGTGCCATGGAAACTCCTGTCTTATAGAAAATTTATACTGTGATTAATTCTAACAGATTATCGTTGAAAAGAGGGTAATAAAGCGGAGATTTTTCTCCCAAAAAAGGGAGAGGAAGATTAATAACTGTAGGTAACCGTGACAGGAATTCGTTTAAGCGGTTGATCGCTCTCTATACTAATTTCTTTCCCTTTAACTTTAGCAAAATTATTATATCCGCTGAGTATTTGACGAGATTGAACGGTATTCGTCACTTCACATTTACGAACAACTCGATAGGTTGCATTCTGAGGAGTATTGTATTTACTCCCTATGTTCTGACCCGCAAGGGTACCTAGAACCGCTCCGCCGACCGTAGCCGCCGTTTTACCTTTTCCGCCGCCGACTTGATGCCCTAAAACACCTCCCAAGGCACCTCCGACAACAGCACCGACAACATCCGAATGTCCACCGCTTGCGGAGCTAACTTCTTCTTTGACGTCATAACATCTTTCGCTCGGTACCTCTTCTTGAACCGTTGAATAGATCGGAGCTGAACGTGTTACATTAACATACTCAACCATCGAAAAGTTCTCAGCCATAAGGGCACTGGAAACGAGTAGTGATAACGCCATAGGCAATATTATTTTTGACATTTTAATTTCCTCACTTGTATTTACGAGATTGTAGAGCTGAATTGTTAACCAATAGTGAATTACTTCGTAGTATAAAGAAGTGCATTTATTTTTTCATATATATCCAAAATTTCACTTTTCTTCTCAAAAAAACTGTTTTTATTGGCAATCAGATGGGTCGTTGATTCCATAATCGTTTCGACGACTTCCAACCCGTTTTGCTTCATCGTGCTCCCCGTCTCGACGACATCGACGATCATATCGGCAAGCCCTACGAGTGGCGCAAGCTCGATGGAACCGTAAAGCTTGATAATATCAGCTGCTACGGCACGCTCCGCAAAATAGCGTTTGGTGATGTTAACCATCTTCGTCGCAACTTTGATCTCGCTTTTCGTAAAGTCCGGTTTTTCCCCCGCACGCATCCCGATAGCGACACGGCATTTCCCTTTTTGCAGATCAAGGAGACGGATAACATCCAACCCCTGCTCTTCGAGAGTATCGAGACCTACAACACCGATGTCGGCGGCTTGATGATAGACATAGGTCGCAACGTCTTGATTACGTACCAATAAAAATTTAAAATTTTCCGTCTCTAAAATCAATTTACGATCATCGAATTTAAAACTGCTACCGAAAATCGTTTC
>DATDUY010000198.1:0-2301 GCA_035290165.1 Sulfuricurvum sp.
ACTTAGAAAAGGGGCCATAATACGGGTTTTAGAGTACCCTAATGCATAATATGCCGCCAATGCATTGGAGCGAACCAACTCAACTAAAGTGGCAATAATGGCAAAAATTAGTGAAATCGGTAGCATCATATCAATGGCATAAAAATATTTATACATGATGTAAATCAAGACAAGATTGGCCGAACTCGGAAGTTCAGAAGCATTATCCATCAAATCGAATCCGACCATAAAACTGCTCAATGCGATCAGAACAATCGAAAAATAACGTAGATAAAGTAACGATAAAGTTGTAAATGCGAGCATAGGAGCCTAAATATAAAAATTGAAGTTTATTGTATCCAATAAAACCTGCAAAATTTTCAAAGCCCCTTCAAGGAGCATTTTGAAGCTACATCCGTGCAGCTCTTTTCAAGAAGCATTTCAACGGCATCAGCAGTTACACCGATCCACTCTCTAAGTTTGGATTGTTCTTCTGCGCTAAAGGGGTGCAGTACATAATCGGCTACTTGCGATTTGTGTTCAGGCTTTCCGATTCCCATACGTACGCGGATATACTCGGCTCCGATTGCGGCATCTGTCGATTTTAGTCCGTTATGCCCTCCGTGACCACCCCCATTTTTAAAACGCAATGAACCAAACGGCAAATCCAAATCATCATGGATGACAATAACCTCATCGATTTTATAAAAATTTTTAACACTAAGGACAGAGCGACCGGAGAGATTCATAAAAGTGGTAGGTTTGAGAAGAAAGTGCGACCCCATTTTAAACAACTCCCCTTCGAAGGAGCTCTTTGAAACGTTTTGAACACTGTAACGACGGCAAAGCTCGTCAATTACCATAAACCCGATATTATGACGGGTAGATGCATACGCCGAGCCGGGATTGCCCAGTCCGACGATTAACATCCTTATTTCGCTTTGATGATACTAAGAACCGATACACGGTCAGAATCAGTAAACGTAACGTTTTCAACACGTGGAAGATCACGAACCAATACTGAATCACCAAGATCAAGCGGAGCAACATCAACAGTGATGTTCGCTGGCAAGTTTTCAATCGCCGCTTTTACACGAAGACGTTTTTTAGCAATAAACAACATCCCTTTGTTTTTCAAACCGACTGGAGTTCCTACTGCGTTAACCGGAACATGATAGTGAGTGACAACACCCGGTTGCGCAACCATCAAATCAACGTGTAACAAATTACCGGATACCGGATGAGACTCATACCCTTGAACAACAAGGTTCATCTCTTTACCCGCTACGTTTACTGCAAATGCTACGCTCTCTTTGTTGCGCACCGTACGGATAAAATCGTTCATTTTGAACGCGGCGTGAATGTTCTCAAGCCCTTTTCCGTAGATGTTGGCAATGAGATAACCATCACGGCGATATGCTTTAGTAGCAACTTTGCCAATACTCTCTCTTACAATGCCTTCTAACATAATCATGTCCTTAAAATAAAATGGAGCGGATTATACTTAAAAG
The DNA here is from genome assembly GCA_035290165.1 of Sulfuricurvum sp. Classification (GTDB taxonomy): domain Bacteria; phylum Campylobacterota; class Campylobacteria; order Campylobacterales; family Sulfurimonadaceae; genus Sulfuricurvum. Next base: position 1,491 of record DATDUY010000198.1, read on the forward strand.
AAGCTTATGTTATCCTAAAGTTTATTTACTCTTTTAACCCGATATATTCCTCTTCTCTAAACACTTTAGGACTATCATCCACCCCGAGTTTCCCTTTTTCAACTGTCGTACTAAGCCCTTCCATACGAAGTTTCAAATCCGAAGCTGACGTTGCGGATGCCAATGCTTCTTCTCTGCTTATCCGCCCGGAAAGGAATAAATCCAAAATCCCCTGATCAAACGTTTGTGATTTATAGAGTTCTTTCCCCTCAGCAATCGTATCGGGAATTTCAATATCACGGTTTTCAGCAATAAGCTGCTCTATACGGGGTGTTCGGATCAATATCTCCAATGCCGCCGTCCGTTTCCCATCCACCGTCGGAATCAAACGCTGGGAAATAACCCCTTTAAGGACAGAAGCAAGCGTCATACGAACACGATTTTGTTCTCCGGTCGGGAATACCGATATAATCCGGTTAACCGTCTCCTTCGCATCGAGCGTATGGAGCGTTGAGAAAACCAAATGCCCTGTATCTGCCGCATGAAGCGCAATTTCAATCGTCTCCATATCCCGCATCTCCCCGACAAGGATAATATCAGGGTCCTCACGAAGCGCTGCCCGTAGTGCATTTCCAAAGCTGAGAGTATCCTGACCGACACTGCGCTGATTAATAATACATTTGCGATCTTTATGGACAAACTCAATCGGGTCTTCAATCGTAATAATATGCTTGCGGCGTTTCCAGTTAATCTCATCGATCAAAGCCGCAAGGGTGGTTGATTTACCGCTCCCCGTAACTCCCGTAACAAGAATAAGACCCCGCTCCATCTC
>DATDUY010000199.1:0-2293 GCA_035290165.1 Sulfuricurvum sp.
ATAGAACGGTTAGAGGCTATGTATTTCGAAATTTCAGTAATCGCTTCGACATTCATTCTTGAAAAGATAGTGGCCGTAATATCTTCACCAAGCTGTACCAACAAAATAGCAATTTTTTGTGTCATGCTCATTTCATCAAAATTAGCTTGCTGGGACTGTGTCAAAGTCATGTTTACCCCTCCTATCGCTTATGTGGGCTGTCGGCAGGTACCGACTCTTCATCGATCAAGGCCTGAATCAATGACGCTATCTCTTCAGGATGATCCTCCGCAATTTCACGAACTTTTTCCAATAAGACATCGTATTTAAGCTCATCTTCGTTGAAATTTTCCCCAAGCCCCAGTTGATTTTCCACTTTTTTACGCATGAGCTGTACTTTTTCGGCTAAATCTTCATCTTCATCATCAGCGATTTCAAGATTAGGTTTTTCAAACTCTTCTTCTTCACGACTGAATTCAAGCATACGTTCCGCGAATGGAATAATGATTTTTTTGTATGCAATAAACAAAATGACCGCTACTAAAATATATTTGAAAATAGGGGCAAACGGAACAAGATACGTTGTTATAAAATCAGATGCTTTTGAAGCACCGTCTTTAGACTGCAAGCTGTCTTTGGAGGCTTGGAATGCAAAATTACGTACCGTTACCTGATCACCGCGCTGCTCGTCCACACCGATAGATTGCTTAACGAGTGCATCGATTGCCTGAATTTGTGTCTCATCCAGTGCAATGTACTCTATTTCATCCGTAGCTTCACCCGCCGCATCTTTTTTCGCTTCATACTTTCCGTCTACAACAACGGCTGCCGTCATCCGCTTAATACGGGCAAATTCCATCTTGGTAGTTGAAACTGTTTTAGAGACTTCGTAGTTCGTAGTTCCGGTCGTTTTTTCAAATTTTTCACCGCCGCCGCCGGCAAGCCCTTCTACGGGACCGATATTACTAACCGCACCCGGAACGCCACCCACTTGCGGTGGCGCTGCTCCGTCACGTTTTTCTTCGGAGGACTGCTCACTGCGCACCACATTTTCAGGATCGTATTTTTCCGACGTTGAACTTTGTTCTGAAAAATCGTACTCGATTGTTACTTTGGCGACAACACGATCTTTCCCGCCGATAAAAGGGGCAAGAACATTAATAATCTTCTCTTCTTGCTTTTTCTCTTCTTTGGTTTTATAGAGCTGCTGTATCGCGGAGAGTTCTCCCATTGCACTGGCGGCATCGTCATCTCCGAGTGTTTCACCCTCAGAGTCTATTAAAGCTACATTTTCTGGAGTTAGCTTCGGCACGGCTGCTGCAACCAGCTTTTTGATACCCCGAATCTGCTTAGGGGTCAATTTTCGATCGGGATAAAGCTGTACCATAACCGAGGCGGAAGGGGGAACTTCTTCGGCAACAAATAGGGTCTCTTTAGGGAGAGCGAGAGAAACACTCGATTTTTCAACCGGAGAAAGGGAGTCTATGGAGCGGGCAAGCTCTCCCTCTAACGCACGTCTAAATTTTACTTCCTGATCGAAATTTGTAGCACCGAACTCTTGCTTATCAAAAAGTTCAAATCCGACATGCCCCTCTTTGGGAATTCCCATAGAAGCAATCGTAATACGCTCTTTGTAAACGACTTCTTTAGGGACTTCGATCACATTTTCACGAGGAATCCGGTAGGGAACCTGATCCTTTTCAAGCTGTTCTATTACTTTGGCGGCATCTTCAGAGCTGAGTTGATCGAAAAGTACCTGATACCCCTCATTATCGTTCTTAGAGCCCTCCGAAGAGTAGACAACCAAAAAAATCAAAAAAGCTATTATCCCCGCAACAGCTGCACCAATAATGGTTTTCTGTGCTTGAGTAAGCTTTCCGAAAAAGACAACAAGTTGCGCGAAAAGGGTCTTAAAATCCATTGTTACCTATTTTTATAATAAAGAATCTGTGAGTTCAAAAAATCGATCATTTTGTACTCGGGTCCCGATTGTAACACGAATAGCGTTCAATCCGTAACTGCTTAAATCACGTACAATCATACCCTTTTTTAAGAGTTCTTGCGCAATTTTTGATGAATTTTTTTCTTCAGGAAGCGATAATGTGACGAAATTGGTATAACTATCAATCACATCGATCCCCTTAGAGCGTGCAAACTCTTCATAACGAGCCATTTGCGTAAAATTATCACGAATGCATTCTTGAACGAAAGCTTCATCTTCCAATGCAGCCGATGCCGCTTCAAGAGAGAGTGTCGTGATGTTAAACGGCGGACGAACTTTATAAAGAGCTTCAATGATAGGTGCTTGGGCGAT
>DATDUY010000200.1:0-12814 GCA_035290165.1 Sulfuricurvum sp.
AAACCTCCGCATCGTACTTGTCGCCGGAATAAGCAACGATCGCGCGAAATACTGCCTTCCTGAGAGTTATAAGACGGAACTTACGTGGACGATTAATGCGAGAAGTTTGCAAAACTTCATTTCCCTGCGCAGCGACAAAGCAGCTCTTTGGGAGATTCGTGATTTAGCTCGTGCTGTTTATGAAGCACTCCCCGAAGATCACCGTTACCTATTCGAAAATTCACTTAAAGAGGATCACCAATCATGAAAAAAATTCTATTTCTCACCCTTACTGCCGCAACACTACTCATCAGCGGATGCGCTGAAAAACAGATCACTTTCAACGGAATGATTTGTCCGGCAGGAAAAACAGAGGATCTCGTAAAAGCTGATTTTCAAGAGTGCCGTTATTACGATTTAAAAGCCGCGGCAGAAGCCTCAAAAGCACCAATCACTGTTGAATGTCAAAAATGCCTAGAAAGCAAAGGGTATAAAATCGAGCAATAAATTATTATTCCTTCGGGAATAGTAGAGATTTATTTGAGGTTTCAAAAGGTATTGAGAAGAAACAAGAGAGGATAAGACCCTTTCGGGTCCTATTATTTAGAGTGCTGCTTTAGCTTGAGCGGTGAGGGCAGTAAATGCCGCTGCGTCGTTCATTGCCATGTCAGCAAGGATTTTGCGATCAAGTTCGATGTTGGCACGTTTAAGGCCGTTCATGAATACTGAATAGCTCATTCCGTTTAAGCGACATGCCGCATTGATACGGATAATCCACAATTTACGGAATTCACGTTTTTTCTGTTTACGGTCACGAAACGCGTATACGAGTGAGCGCTCGAGTTGCTCTTTCGCTTTACGGAAATGTTTGTGGCGTGCACTGTAGAAACCACGTGCGAGTTTCAATACTTTTTTATGACGTCTGCGTCTTACGACACCAGTTTTTACTCTTGGCATTTTTTTCCTTTCTTGACCCGGTTCACTTCAAATATAAATGACGGGGTGCCGCTATGCGGACTTGCCCAGCGTTATGCTGGAGGGTTAATAGGTTTTAGCCTACGATCATCTTTTTGATGTTTTTAGCATCAACAGCAGCAACCACTTTTGGTGCATTTTGCCCGCGACGAGTTCCTGCATCTTGTTTAGTCAAAATATGACTACGGAATGCAGAACCACGTTTGAGCGTGCCGTTTTTCTTTACTTTGAAGCGTTTAACCGCCCCTTTTACTGATTTCATTTTTGGCATCGGCTTGATCCTTTCGCAAAAATTCTCTAAACGAGACGCGGATTATACCACAAAAAAGCTTGTTCTACTTTTTATCTTCTTTTTTGATTGGATGGACCATCATATTGCAATAACGCCCTTCCATGGCAGGTGTTTTATACATCAACCCGATATCTTCAACCATAGGCCAAACGCGCTGTAAAACAGCAACTGCAGCTTCAGGGTGTGCCATCTCACGACCGCGCAAGAATACGCGGAAATGGACATGTTTTCCCTCTTCGAGGAATTCACGCGCATGTTTTACTTTATAGCTCACATCGTTTTCAGCAATTTTGACCGAAAGCTTGATCTCTTTGACCTCAACTTTGGTTTGCTTTTTGCGCGCCTCTTTTTTCTTTTTCTCTTCTTGATAATGAAACTTACCGTAGTCCATGATCTTCGCAACCGGAGGTTTCGCATCCGGAGAGATCAATACGAGGTCAAGCCCCAGTTCGTTGGCTTTAGCCATAGCCTCTTGAATCGTAATGATCCCTAATGCTTCACCACCATCTACTACACAACGTACCTCAGGAACGCGGATATCCTCGTTCATTTGGACTCGGTCTTGTTTCTTAATCAAAAATGTACCTCATTAATTTTTTGTTTGACCATTGCGAGAAAATCTTCTTCGCTCAGGTTGTATTGCTCACGTGACCTGCGATCACGCACTGCAATGCTTTTGTTGTTTACCTCTTCATCGCCTAAAACGATAATCATCGGTACACGACCTTTTTCCGCTGTACGGATACGTTTATTAAGACTCTCGTTTTTATCGAAAATCTCAAAATCGGCACCCAAATCGATCAATTTAGAGCCCAATTCACGTGCGTATGCTTCGTGTGTAGGGGCAATCGGAACGATTGCAACCTGCGTCGGAGCGATAAACATCGGGAACTCCCCAGCGTAATGCTCCGTCAATATACCAACAAATCGCTCAAAAGAACCTAAAATTGCGCGGTGAATCATTACAGGTTGAATTTTAACATTCTCTTCACCGTTATATTCGAGCTCAAAACGCGCCGGAAGATTGAAGTCAAGCTGGATCGTTCCGCACTGCCATTCACGTCCGATAGCATCGGTAATTTTGATATCAATTTTAGGACCGTAAAATGCACCGCCCCCCTCATCGATCTCGTAGGTGAGATTATTTTTGTCCATCGCATTCTTAAGCGCGTTGGTCGAAATCTCCCAAACAGCATCATCACCGACCGCTTTTTCCGGCTTGGTCGAGATCATCATTTTGTAGTTAAACTCAAATGTTTTCATAATTTTGTCTACAAAATCAACGACTTCGATGATCTGTTGCTCAATTTGATCGGTTGTACAGAAAATATGGGCATCATCTTGGGTAAATTCACGAACACGGAATAATCCATGAAGCGCACCCGTCATCTCATGGCGATGAACGACCCCGTACTCGAAATATTTGAGGGGAAGATCACGATAGGAGTGCAAATCATGCTCGTACACTTTGATATGACCGACACAGTTCATCGGTTTGACCCCGAACTCCAACTCATCGATATGGGTGAAATACATATTTTCACCGTAGTTTTGATAATGTCCCGACACTTTCCACAAATCAGAACGGAGCATTTCAGGGCCGCGTACCGGCTCATATCCCCGTTTGCGGTGTGCTTTGAAAAGGAGTTGCTCTAAACGTGAACGCATACGCGCACCCGCAGGGAGCCAGATCGGGAATCCCGCACCGACCTCTTCACGGAAAGTGAAAAGTTTCATCTCGGCACCGATTTTGCGGTGATCCCGTTTTTCGGCTTCCGCCATTTGATCGAGATACGCTTTGAGTGACTCTTTATCGGCAAATGCGATACCGTAAATACGGGTCAACATTTCGTTTTTGCTATCACCGCCAAGATACGCACCGGAGATTTTGGTGAGTTTAAAATAACGGATCAATCCGACGCTCGGCAAATGAGGTCCACGGCAAAGGTCTTCAAAATCCCCTTGCTTGTAGATCGTTACGGTTTCGGACGGGATACGATCCATAACCGCTTGTTTCAAATGGTCGTTTGCGAATTTAACGCGAGCTTCCTCTTTGGTAATTTCGTAACGGGTGATCTTCTCTTTGCCTTTGGCAATGTCGAGCATCTTTTTTTCGATCGTTTTCAAGTCTTCTTCATTGAGCGTTTCGTTTACTTTGAAATCGTAATAAAAACCCTCTTTTACCGTCGGTCCGACGAAAAATTTTGCATCGGTATAGAGTGCCTTGATCGCCTCAGCCATCAAGTGTGCACAAGAGTGGCGAAGAACTTCGAGAGAATCGGGAGAGTTGTCGTAAACGATATTTTCACCCGTAATTCCAAGTGCTTCTGCTGTTTGTAAATCGATTATTTGATCATCATGCTTAAGTGCAATAATATCCATAAGGGTGTCCCTCGTTGAGAAAATATCGCGGATTATACGCTAATGTTGATTGGTTTGAGATAAAGCATGAAGGTTATCCTCATTTTCTTGATTTGACTTTTTCTTCAAGCTGTTGCAGTTCTTTAAGGTCTTGTTTGTCCGCTTCAAGTGCATCAAAGGTTTTACGCTTTGCATCAAATGTTTCATAAACCGCTTCAACCATTTTTTCCATCTGTTTATGACTTACGCTTCCATATCCTTTGAGCACCTCTTTATCATTAAACTCAATAAGACGGTCGATATTTTCTCTCCAAAATTCCATTGTAACGTCTTGACGATTTTTGGCTCGGAGTTCTGCTGTTTCCAAGAATACAACGACAAAACGGTTCAAGCTGTCAAGTTCATCCTCGGTAAGATAATTTTTAGCGGTATAAATATCTTGCTTTCTTACAACCGAACCCTTGAAACTTGTAATTGCCATATTGGGCAAAGCAGCATCAGCACGACTGACAATGATTTCAGCGGCTGTTTTTCCTGTGATTGCAAACAGTAGTTTATTTTGAGCCTCAGCATAAAAAAGCTGTGTAGCTTTATCGGTAGAATCATAGTCACTGCTGAGAGAAAAAAGGTCTTTTACTTTTTGATAGAATCGTTTTTCAGAGGCTCTGATGTCTCTGATTCGAGCAAGAAGTTCATCGAAATAGTCAGGCTTACCGTCAGGATTTTTAAGTCGTTCGTCATCCATGACGAAACCTTTGACCATATACTCACTAAGGTTTTTATTTGCCCATTGCCGAAATTGTGTTCCACGTTTGCTTCGAACCCTAAATCCGATAGCTAGAATCATCTCCAATGCATAAAAAGAGACGGAATAGTTTTTGCCATCTGCGGCAGTTGTCAAGTAATCCTTGACAACTGCATCTTTATCAAGTTCGCCTTCTTCAAGAATGTTTTGAATATGCAGACTAATGTTTTGTTTCGAGGTGGAAAAAAGCTCCGCCAATTGGTTTTGGTTCATCCATGCCGTGCCGTCTTTGGTTAAAATAGATACGGATGCTTTCCCGTCGGCAGTATTGTAAATAATAACATTATTTTCTTCCATGGATTTCCTCTTACACAAACATTTTCATATTTTAAGTCACATATATTATAGCTATGTTTGTTAGGTATCAAATTATTATTAGTCATTTTGACATACATCGTTTACTTGATATCAGGTGACGCTGGATAAAAAATAGATTTATTTTCGTAGAAGTTTGTATTGAAGAAAGTTTTGAATGGTGGTCCCAACAGGACTCGAACCTGTGACCACTACCTTGTCGAGGTAGTGCTCTACCAACTGAGCTATAAGACCATCAAAATTAATGCAAGAGCGAAATTATAGCCGCGTGGAAGTTAAAAGACACTTAACTCTTACACGACTGAGGACGAAAGTTTAAAATCAATAACCATACTACGGCGATATCGATCATCACATCGGCTGCGTTAAAGACCGCAAAGTTAAATCCGCAATGCCAATAGACGTAATCGACTACCCCGCCGTGGATAAAGCGATCATACACGTTCGAAAAACCCGCACCTACCATGATACCGACAGGAAGGATAAAACAGTTTTTTTTGAGCCAAAGGGTATATCCGATCACTCCCGCTAAAAGGGCAATCTGAATCCATTTAAGTCCCTCTTCCAAAAAGGCGAACATGGAAAAAGCTACACCTCGGTTGTATACGAGGATAAGATCGATACATTCGGTGTAATACCGAAATCCCTCGACAAAAATCCATTTGATGTTTTGATCGACGATGAAAACTCCCAGCGCCGCTAAAATGAGGATAATAGCTGATTTAAGCATTCAATGCTTTCTCAAAAAAGGTGACCAGTTTTTCCATCGCTCGCTCCATCACTTTGCCATCTTTCCCCTCTAAGAGAATACGGAGTTTATTCTCCGTACCCGAATATCGGATCAGATGACGCATGTGCTGGGCTTCTACGGCTTCGAGTTCAGCTGAGAGACCCTCGATTTGATCGAGCGGTTTTTTCACTTTGACTTTAATATTGACCAGTTTTTGAGGGTAGAGTTTAAACGGACGGAGCACTTTGCTCGCTTTCTCTCCTGTAGTAAGAAGGAGTGCCAAGATTTGAAGGGCACTCACCAATCCGTCACCCGTTTTGGCGTAATCGTGCATGATTATGTGGCCGCTTTGCTCTCCGCCGAAATTAATACCGTTTTCACGCATCACTTCCAATACATATTTATCACCGACGTTTGAGCGGAAAAGTTTTAGACCGTTCTCGCTCATTGTATCTTCTAACGCCTGATTGCTCATGACGGTAGCGACGATTCCGCCCCCTTTGAGCTGTCCGTTTTGGTGTAAAAAGAGTCCCAATGCCCCTAAAATCTGATCGCCGTCCACTTCGTCACCGTTTTCATCGACAACAATAAGACGGTCGGCATCTCCATCCAGAGCAAGCCCTATATCGGCACGATATTGTTTCACCGCTTCGCGTAGATCTTTGGTATGAAGCGCTCCGCACCCTTCATTGATATTAAACCCGTTCGGTTTATCGTGCAATACGATCACTTCGGCACCGAGTTCTTCGAGTACCGTCGGCCCTACTTTATACCCTGCTCCGTTTGCCGTATCCAAAACGATACGTAATCCCTGTAGGGTTAAATCACGGCAAAAAGAGTTTTTGAGCTGAACGATATAGCGACCGATAACGTCATCAATCCGTTTTGCACTGCCGATCTTTTTCCCTGTCACTTGACCCTCTTCAAGACGGGCTTTGTTATGGGCTATCGCTTCGATCTGCGCTTCGATATCTTCGGAGAGTTTGTTTCCGTGGGCATCAAAAAATTTGATTCCGTTGTCTTCATAGGGGTTATGGCTTGCAGAGATCATAATTCCCGCATCACAACGCATATTCTCGGTCAAAAAAGCGATAGCAGGAGTCGGCATAGGACCGATTTGTACCACATCGTATCCCACTGCGGTGAGTCCGGTGACAATCGCATTTTCGATCATATAACCGCTGCGTCGCGTATCTTTTCCGACTAAAATCTTTTTCGTTCGGGAGTGGGCACTAAAATAAATACCTGCCGCCATCGCTACCCGCATCGCCAATTCTGCCGTTAAATATGAACCCGCTTCTCCACGTACCCCATCAGTTCCAAAGAGTTTCATAAAAATTTTCTTCCTTTTAATAATTAATTTTTCTTTTTTATTTCAAATTCTATAAATTTTAACTTAAATTTAATTCTCTTTAAGGTAGTATTCTACCCTAAAAAAAATTCGACAAGGATAAATGCCATGGCAAACCATAAGTCAGCATTGAAACGTATCCGTCAGACGGAAAAGCGTACTGAGCGCAACCGATTCTATCGTACACGTATTAAAAACATTGTTAAAGCAGTTCGTACTGCCGTTGAAGCAGGAAATAAAGATGAAGCGAAAGCTGCTCTTGTTATCGCTAATGCTAATCTCCACAAGTATGTTAGCAAAGGTGTCTTGAAAAAAGAGACTGCTGCACGTAAAGTTAGCCGTCTTCACCTCGCTGTTAATAAAATCGCAGCTTAATTTTTTGCCCTCAGGGCAAAAATCCTTCTTTAATTTTTCTCAAAACGCCTCTTTTAGGACATACTCATGTTATCCGCCAAACTCACCCCTTTTATTAACCGTTACAACGAATTAACCGAACTCCTCAGTTCTCCCGATATCGGCAATGACATCAAACGGATGACCGACCTCTCGAAAGAGCAAGCTTCCATTCAAGCAATCGTCACCAAAGCAACCGAGTACAAAAAGCTCCTTGATGATATCGAAGAGAATAAATCACTCGCGTTTGACAGCGAACTCGGTGAACTTGCCAAAGAGGAATTACGAGCTTTAGAGCCGATGATTGAACCGCTCGAAGATGAGATCAAAAAACTTCTCATCCCAAGTGACCCCAATGATAAACGAAACATTTATATCGAACTTCGTGCCGGAACGGGGGGAGATGAAGCGGCGATTTTTGTCGGTGATTTGTTCAATGCCTATGTCCGTTATGCGGATGTCAAAGGGTGGAAAATCGAGCTGATGAGTACCAGCCCCTCGGATGCGGGGGGATTTAAAGAGATTATTGCCCTTATCAAAGGGGAGCAGGTCTACTCACGCCTCAAATACGAAGCAGGAACCCACCGTGTTCAGCGTGTCCCTGCAACCGAGTCTCAGGGACGGGTTCATACCTCAGCCATTACCGTAGCCGTTATGCCTGAAGTCGATGATGTCGAGATCAATATTAATGAGAGCGATCTTAAAATCGACGTGATGCGCTCAAGCGGATGCGGGGGTCAGAGTGTCAATACAACCGACTCGGCAGTACGAATCACCCATATCCCCAGCGGTATTGTCGTCAACAACCAAGATGAAAAATCACAACATAAAAATAAAGATAAAGCGATGAAAATCCTCAAAGCACGTCTGTATGAAATGCAGATGCAAGAGGCAAAAGAGAAAGAGATGAATGAGCGTAAAGAGCAAGTGGGAACAGGGGATCGTTCAGGGCGTATCCGAACCTACAACTACCCTCAAAACCGTATCTCCGATCACCGTATCACCCTCACACTCTATCGACTTGAGGAGATTATGCAAGGGGGATTGATGGATGATATTATCGATCCCCTTATCGCCGATGCGCAAGCACAGATTATGGAGAGAGCGGGATTATAAAAATCGTAAGCGATTTTGGGCTTCCTGCCGAAGGAAACCCAGTGTTAACGTAGCCAATCGGGACGTGTTCCGATGGCGTTTAAAATCTCCAGTAAGTCTCAAAAACCCCTTTGACTTCCCCTTTAAACGTAATCGTCCCCTCATCAAACCCAAGATAAAGAGTCTCTCCGCTTTTCGGATAGACACGGGCATTGTCCGCAACCAACCCTTCGATGGAAGCACGATAAAAACACGCCGCCATCCCTGTGCCGCATGCTAATGTCTCATCTTCAACGCCGCGCTCATAGGTGCGTACCCGCATACTTCCATCAGCATTAACCGTTGCGATATTCACATTGGCATTGTATTTATGACGAAGCTCTCTCGCCATCGCAATATCAAAATGTTCCATACCCGCATCAAAGGTTACGAGATGAGGAACACCCGTATCAATGAGCCACCATCGCATCTCATGCTCTGAAATAGCATCATTGATAACCACCGGAGGGGTTAGATCGCTTTGCACCATATCTCCCTCGACAGCGGCTTTTATCAGCCCCGCACCCGTCAAGAACTCCATTTTCTCGTCTGCTAATCCAAAACGATGGGCATAATGGGCACACGCGCGGCTTCCGTTTCCGCACATCGAGGCAGTAGAACCGTCGGCATTGTAAAATTCCCATTCGAAATCATGGCTCTCATGGGGGATCAGAACAATCAATCCATCCGCTCCGATACCGTTTTGACGATCACATAGGGTTCGGGCAAGTCCAGAGCGATCTGCTCCATGAAAAGTATGAAAGATAACAAAATCGTTGCCACTGGCGCAGTATTTGGCGATTTGTAACATGGAGTATTCCTTTATAATTACGGTAATTATACCTTAGGAGCGGGATAGAGTAATTTAATATCATCGACAAACTGCTCACACTCTTTCTGCAAATGTTTGAGAGTGGAGGAGTTATCGATGACCCACGTTGCACGCTTCTTTTTTTCTTCTATATCCATCTGGCTCTCAATACGGCGCAGGGATTCTTCTTCTGAGAAACCGTTACGTTTCATAAATCGCTCCAACTGCACTGCTTTGGGAGTATAAACGACCACAGAATTTTTGATCGGATAGGATGATGTCTCAAAAAAGAGGGGAATATCGATCAAATAGGGGTATTTGAGGCGATCTTGTTTTTCGCTTTGCTCTTCGATCGCAGCACGGATTTTGGGATGAAGAAAACTCTCCAGCTCTTTTTTCGCTTGCGCGTCGGCAAAAACTATTTTACCCAAGGCAGGACGATCTACTTTACCGTTTTTTGCAAACTCATCACCGAATCGTTCAACCACCCATGCACCGTTTTCATCCAAAATTCGGTGGGCTATCGTATCGGCATCGATGATACGAAGACCGTTTAACCCCAATAAAGAGGCAACGGTACTTTTGCCTGTTGCTATCCCGCCTGTGAGTGCTATCGCGTATTCAAAAGCCATTAATTGCGAATAATCCCAAGGTAGTTTTTGCGAATGTACTGAGGCATAGCGAATACACCGACGTGAACATCGCAGTTATAAAATTTATGCCCTTCGAGCAAATCACTGCGCTGTAAAATCAGATCTGCCGTCGGATGGTACTCTTTGGAACACAATAGTAATGTTGCACCGTTCCCATCATAATAAGGCATAATGATTTTAAAATAGTTCCCTAAAATCTGCATGAGTTTGGTATTGGCGTTCACATCATCCAAATCGGGATGTTTGCATACCATCAAGCCATCCTCTTTCAAAATTCGGTTTACATGGGCGAATACAGCACTATCATCACTAAGCGTGTCCAAAAGTAACACATCCGCACTCTTGTCACTGCCGCCGCGCAATCCTCCAAGAAGATCATCAGCACCTATATACGCAACTTCTGCCTCGCGATAACGTCCTATTTCGGTTTTGATCAACTCGGGTTGATTAGTAAGAACCATAACAGAACGGGGATTTTTATGGGTACACATCGCAACGTGTGTCATCATTTCGGGGATAATAAATGTTTTCATTTAGCGTTTCTCTTCTCATACTATCTGGAATTTTTCAGCGATTGTAACACGCGGAGATTAAAACGGTTTGAATATTCCATTTATACTCAGGGCTTAAAGGTTAACACCTTATCTTTAGCTATAATTTTAGCCAATTATTTCTATAAATTGAGGAGCATCTATGTGTGCTGAAAAAATCCAACGTTTTTTAATGGCAATTGTATTGACAGCTGCCATGTTCTTATTTGCCGATGGTCAAATGCTCTACGCTATGATCCTTCAGACTCTTGTTATTGTGATGGTTATCATCTGGGCTTTATTTGATTTCTGCCCTTCATTGTGGATTTTCAAAAAAGTTTTCGGATCTTGTACCGAAAAATAAACTTCTCCTAACTCTCCCTTCGATATAATTCCCTTATTACAACAGATGAGGGACTTCATGAGTCAAATCAGCTATAAAGATGCCGGTGTCGATATCGACGCGGGTAACAGTTTTGTCGAAAACATCAAACCACTCGTTAAATCGACTGCAATCCCCGGTGTACTCGGCGGAATCGGATCATTTGCCGGTGCATTTGAACTCCCTAGCGGCTACCGCGAACCGGTCATGCTTGCGGCAACGGATGGGGTAGGTACAAAACTCAAACTTGCTATCGATTCAGGCATTCACAACACGGTCGGGATCGATTTGGTCGCGATGTGTGTCAATGATTTGATCTGTAATTTCGGAACCCCCTCGTTTTTCCTCGATTATTATGCGACCGGAAAACTCGATGTTACTGCCGCAACAGCAGTTGTCAGCGGTATCGCTGAGGGGTGCCGTCAAGCCGAATGCGCCCTCATCGGCGGTGAAACGGCAGAGATGCCGGGGATGTACCATTCGGATGATTACGATTTGGCAGGATTTGCCGTCGGTATCGGCGAAAAAAGCGAACTCGACCGCTCTGATAAAGTAGAAGCAGGAGATGTTCTTATCGCCCTTCCGAGTTCAGGCTTGCACTCAAACGGATTCTCTTTAGCACGCAAAGTATTGTTTGAAAAAATGGGGATGAAATTTGAAGACGAATTTGAGGGAAAACCTCTTATCGAAACCCTTTTGACTCCGACACGCATCTACGTCAAAACATTTAAAGCGCTCAAAGATAAAATTCAAGCCCTCGCTCACATCACGGGTGGCGGAATCGTTGAAAACTTCCCACGTGTCCTCCCAGAGGGGTTACGTGCCGTTATCACCGAATCCTCTATCCGTGTTCTACCGATCTTCGAATTGATCGGTCAACACGTCGAGCGCAGTGAAATGTTCCGCGCCTTCAACATGGGGGTCGGAATGATCCTCGTCGTCAAAGAGGCGAATGTTGCTGACGTCCTTGCGGCAACCGACGGATACGTTATCGGTCACCTCGAAGCGGGTAAACGCGAAGCGGTACTCGTTTAAAATTTATCCCGACTTGCGGTCGCAAATTGCGACCGCAAATCTTTACCCCTCTCTCCCGTATAACTCATTATAAAGTTTCATCGCATACCGATCGGACATACTCGCGATATAGTCACTGATAACACGGTGGATATTGCGTCGTTCACACTGCTCCAAATAATAGCGCGGCAACATCTTCGGCTCTTCCATAAGGGCATTAAACAGCCCGATAATCGCCTGTTTTCCGGCAAACATTTTCCGCATAATGTGTTTGTGTTGATAGAGTTCTTGGTAAAGAAGCTTTTTGAGTTTTTTGATCTGCGTCTCTAACTGGGGGTCAAATCCGATTACAATCGGCTCAGAGGCAGGTATAACGGACGCTAACACACTTGTGTTATCAATTTTGTCTCGGGAATGTTCCAAAAGCGAATAGACAAGATGGTTGATAAGATGGGAACTGAAACGGTAACGGAACATTTCGTCCTCATCTTCATGTATCCCCTCCTCATACACTTTTTGCAAAATTGTCTGAATCAGTTCGGAGGATTTCAGTGTTTCAAAACTAATGAGTCCCGAAGCCACCCCATCGTCAATGTCGTGGCTGATATAGGCGATTTCATCGGCACGGTCCACAATCATCGCTTCGATGCTCGGATGAGTATCAAGCGCAAAAGCTTCGCGTATCTCATCGGGTAAAAATGATTTGTTATAGGGATAGGAGTGCTTTAGTATCCCCTCCAGTGTCGCGTAGGTGAGGTTGAGACCCAAAAATGCTTTATACCGCTGTTCCAGCTTGGTAACGACCCGAAAACTCTGAAAATTATGTTCAAATCCGCTCTCAAATCCCCGCTCTTTTAAACATTCATCAAGGGTATCGCCGCCGATATGTCCGAAGGGGGTATGACCCAAATCGTGAGAGAGGGCAATACTTTCCGCCAACGATTCCTCAAGATCCAAATGGGAGGCGATAGAGCGGGCGATTTGGCTCACTTCGATACTGTGGGTAAGACGGGTACGGAAAAAATCCCCTTGAGAGTTCAAAAAAACCTGTGTTTTATACTCCAGACGGCGAAAACTTCCCGAATGGAT